>JBBRWF010000482.1:0-3956 GCA_038249405.1 Anaerolineales bacterium | reverse complement strand
GTGGATAACCTGCCTCGCGGCCAATACCAGCAAGACCTGACCCTCATGCACAATGATTTGCTCTCAGGTCGGGCAGTATTGGCTTTATTCGATACATCATCGCTCGAAGACGCGCTAAGTATTCAAGATAGCGCAAACTTCGTCAACGGCCTGGAGATATTACAAAAAACCCAGGGAGATATTCTTTACGGAAAACCATAGCTGGGCAATCTGCAAAGCATTGCCTCCTTCTGTAATTGGAGCTGACATGAAAATTCAAGAAAAATTTGATCTCACCGGCCGCGTGGCGGTTGTCACCGGCGGAATTGGGCTGCTGGGCACCGAATTCTGCCGCACATTGGCAGAAGCTGGCGCGGCAGTGATCGTTGTAGATTTGAACGAAGAAAAATCTACTGGATCTGCTTCCGATTTAACCCAAGCCGGGTACAAAGCTCTGGGCATTGCTACAGATATCACTGATCCTGCATCCGTAAATGCGATGGTAAAGAAAGTCGTTGCCACCTTCGGACGCCTGGACATCCTGGTTAATAGTGCCGCCCTCGACCCCAAGTTTGACCCCCAGGCGATCTCACAAGGCATCGCACCCGGCAAATTTGAAGAATACCCGTTGGAAAAATGGAACGCAGCACTCAACGTCAACCTGACTGGTACATTCCTGGTAACTCAGGCTTGTGTCAAACAAATGATTGCTCAGGGAAAGAAAGGCAGCATCATCAATATTTGCTCCACCTATGGCTTAAATGGCCCAGACCAGCGCATTTACCGTAAAGCTGACGGTTCTCAACCAGCTTTCAAACCGGTTTATTACACGGTCACCAAGGCTGGGATCGTTGGCTTTACCAAATACCTGGCTGCCTATTACATGGAAACGGAAATCCGCGTTAACATGCTCACACCAGGTGGCGTTTATAACAACCACGATGAAACTTTTGTGAAGAATTATTCTGCCAAGACCATCGTTGGGCGCATGGCGCACAAGGATGAAATGAACGGCGCGCTGCTCTTCCTGGCATCTGACGCTTCTTCGTATATGACTGGCAACAATGTCGTCGTGGACGGCGGTTGGACTGCCTGGTGATGAAGACGGAAGTGCTTGCCATCATCCCGGCACGTGGAGGCTCAAAGGGCATTCCGCGCAAAAATATTCGTGCTTTCCGCGGATTTCCATTAATTGCCTGGAGTATCGCCGCGGCAAAGCAATCTGAATTGGTGACCCGCGTGATCGTCAGCACGGACGATGAAGAAATCGCCGAAGTTGCGCGCACCTGGGGGGCTGAGACACCCTTCCTGCGTCCCAGTGAGTTTTCGCAGGATAAAACCACCGATCTGCCCGTTTTTGAACACGCCCTGCACTGGCTGGCCGAAAACGAGAATTACCACCCCGATGTGGTCATTCAATTAAGACCAACCAGCCCCATTCGCCCCAAAAACTGCGTGGATGCATCAATACGGATTCTGTTAAAGCATGCGGATGCTGATTCGGTGCGCGGCATCGTGCCAGCCGGGCAAAACCCGCATAAAATGTGGCGACTCCCAGGCGGTACCGACGTTCCGATGCAAAACCTGCTTGCAGTAGAAGGCATTGAAGAACCCTACAACGCCCCGCGCCAAATCCTGCCGGACGTTTTCTGGCAGACCGGGCATATCGATGCCATCCGGCCCGCGGTTATTTTGGATGGCTCAATGAGCGGCAAAACTATTTATCCGCTGCTGATTGACCCAAAATTCACAGTAGACCTTGATAATCTCAATGACTGGATGCGCGCCGAATGGCTGGCCGCCTATGGCGGGCTGGAAATGGTCAACCCTGCTGACTTGCGCAAACGCCCCATGCCAGAAAAAATTGATCTGCTGGTGTTGGATTTTGATGGTGTGGTAACCGATAACCGTGTGTGGGTCAGTGAAGACGGCCGAGAAATGGTAGCCGCCTACCGCGGTGACAGCCTGATCATGGGAAAACTCAAGCAGTCGGGTACCGATGTTATCATCCTCTCATCCGAGGTCAACCCAGTGGTGGCTGCACGGGCGCGCAAAATGAGAGTGGAAGCCATTCACGGCATCGGGCTGGATGACAAAGCCGTAGTTCTGCAAAACCTACTAAAAGAACGTAAAATAGATCCAGCGCGTGTGGTTTATATGGGTAATGATTTGAACGACCTGCCGTGTTTTGAAGTGGTTGGCTGGTCCGTGGCAGTTGCAGATGCCCAACCAGAAGTAATCTTAGCGTCTGATTATGTAACTCACAAAAACGGCGGTCACGGCGCTATCCGCGAAATATGTGATTTGATACTGTCTCGATAAAAATATTCGGTGCAGGTGAAGAAAAGCGACACCTGAGCCAGTTGGAGAGTAACATGACTCGTGAAATAAAACTCGGAAACAAGCTGGTCGGCGATGGGTATTCTGCATATGTTATCGCTGAAATTGGCATCAACCACAATGGTGACCTGGAAACCGCAAAGAAAATGATTGCTGCTGCCGCACATGCAGGAGCAGACGCTGTTAAATTCCAGAAGCGCACTCCAGATGTCTGCACACCGCTCGAACAGCAAAAACAAATGCGCGAAACCCCTTGGGGCTACATCACCTATTTAGACTACCGGTATAAAGTTGAGCTGGGTCTCGAAGAGTATCGCGAGATTGACCGCACCTGTAAACAACTCTGCATTGATTGGATGGTCTCCGTCTGGGACGAACCTTCGGTAGACTTCATGGAGCAGTTTGAAACCCCAGCTTACAAGGTTCCATCGGCATCACTGACCGATCTAGCTTTGCTCAAGTACACGCGTAAAACCGGCAAACCTCTGATTATCTCCACCGGCATGTCCACAATGGCTGAAATCCACCGCGGTGTAGATGCTGCCGGTCTGGAAAACCTGATCATCATGCACTGCACCAGCGCTTATCCTTGCGAACCAGATGAACTTAACCTGCGCATGATCGAAACCTTGCGCCGCGAATTCCCAAATAATCCAATCGGCTATTCGGGACACGAAGTGGGTCTGGTACCCTCCGCCGTAGCTGTTGCCCTGGGCGCCTGCATTGTAGAGAGGCATTTCACCCTGGACCGCGCGATGTGGGGCGGCGATCAGGCCGCATCGGTGGAACCAGGTGGTTTTGAGAGGCTGGTGAAATACATCCGCGTCACCGAAGCGGGCATGGGCGATGGCGTAAAGAAAGTCTACGCCAGCGAAATGAACTCGCTCAAAAAACTGCGCCGCATAAGAGAATCCGAGTAAATCCGCGCTGCCACCAGTCTCAGCCACCCAACGTGACAGGGAGACCCATCTTGCCCCAAAAGCTCTCCACTAAGCTGTACCATGTCTTTCGTTCCCCGGCAAAATATGTGCGAGCAGCATGGCATTGGAAACGCTTGATTTTTAACGATGCACCGCCCATTTTCGCCAACGCCAAACCCAAAAGCGGTTCACACTTGCTGCTGCAGGTAATGAAGGGTATATGTGAAATTGCCCCATATGCCTATGTGGCGGCTGACCCGGTGCGCACCATCCGGGCCGATGGAGGCCGCCACGCAGACAGGCATATTCTGGCTGATTTAAAAGCCGTCCGTTCCGGTGTGATATCCTGGGGATATGTGGATGCCACCCCCAAAAATACAGCCTTCCTGTGTCAGCCTGAGCGGGTGAACTACTTCATTTATCGCGACCCGCGCGACATGCTGGTCTCGCACATTTATTTTGCCACAGATATGCACACCGGTCACGGCATGCATGATTACTATATGGGGCTGCAGAGTTTCGAAGAACGGCTCAATATAGCCATCAACGGCATTAAGACAGATAACCTTTTTATGGTAAATGTGCGCGAGCGATATACTGGCGTTTTTGAATGGTTGGAAAAGCCTTTGGTGATGTGCATCCGCTTTGAAGAACTGGTGGACAAACAAGAAGCCACTCTGGGCTTAATGCTCGATCAGATCGAAAAAACCGGATACC
>JBBRWF010000481.1:0-3958 GCA_038249405.1 Anaerolineales bacterium | reverse complement strand
GGCATCCAGGATGCGTTTGCGCGCGGCATCATCCAGGGGCGCGCTGGTGTCGTCCATGCGCTGATAGTGTGTGCACAGCTTAAGCACCACATCCGGTGCGCCTTTGACCGCCACTAAATGCCAATCTTTATGCGTGTTGTTTTGGTAAGGAGATGGATCCTGGGCTTTTGGCGCGCTGATGGTGTGCACGGTGATCATGCGTTTGCGCTCTGAGTCGAAAGGCACTTCATTCTCGCGCGGGAAAGCCTCATCCAGTTCATCGTGCAGTGCCCCGGCTTTTTCAGCGGCGACGATCAGGGCCGCTTCAGTCGGGTCGCCGATCACATGGATCGATTCGCCCTGGTCGTTAATCTCCGCGTCATTATTGATCACGCCCAAAAACAGGCTGGTCAGGATGGCCGGGTACTGGTTCAGATCCACCTTTTTTCTGTCAATCTGAAATTCGCCCTGGGCCGCATAGCCTGTGCCGGTTACAGCCACAAATTGATTGTCGGCCCAGATGCGGGTGACGGTCATCTCATTTTGAGTCAGTGTGCCGGTTTTATCCGAACAGATGACGGTGGCAGACCCCAGGGTTTCCACCGAAGATAGCTTGCGGATCAGCGCGTGGCGGTGGATCATTTCTTGCATGCCAAGCGCCAGGCTGATCGTGACGACCGCTGGCAGGCCCTCAGGCACTGCCGCAATCGCCAGGCTCACCGCGATTAAAAAGGCATCTGTGAGCGGCCTGGCAAAGGTGCTGAAATACGTGAGCGGAGCGCTGAAAAGCATCGCGATTTCCGTATCGTACAGCACAGCCACCAGGAAAACCAGCCCTACCAGGATCAGGGCTGCGATGCTGAGCGTTTTTCCCAGTTGATTCAGGCGGCGCTGCAAAGGAGTTTCTTCGCTCTCAACATTCTGCAGCATGGTCGCGATCAGGCCTAACTGGGTTTTCATACCAGTGCTGGTCACCACTCCATGACCGCGGCCATATGAAACTGTGGTACCCATGAAGGCAGAATTTTTTCGATCACCGAGTGGGGCGCCGGGTTCCAACTGCATGGCCGCGTTTTTCTGCACCGCCAGCGATTCGCCAGTTAATGAGGCTTCTTCCACACGCAGGTTGATGGCTTCGAGCAGGCGCACATCTGCCGGAATAAAGTTACCCGCCTCCAGGTAAACAATATCGCCGGGTACCAGCTCGCGCCCCGCGATGGTGATCCGCTGCGCATCGCGCAGCACATGTGCTTCTGGGGCGGCCAGTTTCTTAAGGGCTGAGAGTGCTTCTTCGGCCCGGCGTTCCTGTACAATCCCAAGCACTGCATTGAGCACAACAATCGCCATGATGGCGGCTGCATCCACCACTTCCCCGAGAAAAATTGAAATGATCGAAGCCACGATCAGCAGCATCACCACGAAGTCTTTTAGCTGGCCCCACAGCACGGAAAGGAAACCGGGGCGCGCTGCTTCGCTCAATTGGTTGGGGCCGTACTGCTCAAGCCGTGTTTGGGCCTCGGCAGTACTCAGGCCGTCTGCTTCCACGCCCAGGCCTTGCAAAACATCTTTTGATGAAAGTGTATGCCAGTTCTGTGGTTCTTCCTGTCCAGCGTTATTTTGGTCAGACATGCGCAAACTCCTATTTGTTAGTGAAAAATTGCTATATTGGGATTATATTCAAGAATAAGGTTTTTTGGGCTTGTAAGACCGCTCTTTCGCTATCTTTCCGCCGCATTTTTTTCAGCTGGAAGTATAATCGATTGTACGCTTGTGAATTTCGGCACTTTATCTAATTAGAGGATGAATCCATGATCACGATCAAGACCCCCACCACCAAAGAACATTTTAAAGCTTATTATTCTTTGCGATACAAAGTGCTGCGTGAGCCGGGCGGGCATCCCAAAGGGACCGAGAAGGATGATTACGAGCCGATCAGTGAGCACTTTATGGCGGTCAACGAGGCGGGGGAGATCGTTGGAGTGGTCAAGCTCTTTGAGAAATCTCCGGATGTCGGGCATTTATCTCACCTGGTGGTCGTGCCTGAACACCACCATAAAGGGATTGGGCACATGCTCATGGAACATGTGGAGCAGCGCGCACGTGAAAAAGGCTACAGTATCCTGGGCACCATGTCGCGGGTCACGACCGCCGCTTATTTTGAAAAATTCGGGTTCCACATTGCTGAGTTACCCACCATGCACCTGGGAACCATCCATTTGGTGTGGATGGAGAAGAAAATTAAACAAAACGTTAATACATAAAAGCAGGGGCGCGGAAGTTTTCCGCGCCCCTGCTTTTATGACGTGCTTGTTGTCCTTCGCAGTGCCAGGCCGATCAGGCCAAAAATTCCGCGCACTGGTGCAAGCAGCCAGTCCACCAGCTCGTTGATAATTCTAATGCCCTGCCCCAGCCAGATCAATGCAAAACGCATTTTTTGCAGCGGTTTAATATGTGCGTATGCCAGCGAAAGCAGGATGATGGAAATTGAAATACCAAAACGGATCAGGTCGCTGAAAACGATCCCAAAAACTTGTTCAAGCACCAACTCCACACCAATTGTCAACACCAGGATATATGCGGCCTGTTTCAGAATTGGTTCGCGTTCCACCGCATAGCTGAACAGCCCGGCGGCAAACCGCATGGTTAAAATGCCAATCGCCACGCCCAGCATCACCACCCACAGCATTTTAGATAGCGAAACCGCTGCCACCACGTTGTCAATGCTAAAGACCAGGTCCATCAGTTCTACTGTCAGTACAGTGGCCCAGAAAGATTTGGTCTGAATTGGTTTTCCTTCACCATCTTCCTCACTCCCGCCCCCAGACATATCCTCGAGACTATCAAAAGCCAGGTGAATTAGATAGGCCGCCCCGATCAGCTTGATCCACGAATTATGGATGAGAAAGCTGGCCATGAACAGCATTGCGCCGCGCCCAACATAAGCTCCCAGCAAGCCCACCCTCAGCGCGGCTATGCGCTGCTTTCCTATGATCGGATTGATCCAGTTGCCCAGCTTTTTCAGCGGACCAGGCCAGGGAATCTCATCCTTGTCAGACAGCGGCGAAACCAGCGCGCCGATAATGGCCGCATTATCTATGGAAAGAATCCCTTCCAGGAAGATCAATTGCAGGATAATCAAAAAAGTGGGCCAATAGAAATCCATCTGCTACTCCGTTTGCTATTTTTTTTAAATCGGCGGAAAAAAACCAGTCCAGGGCCTCGCGGTTCCTTTGGACTGGCTTTTTTATTGTCGAAAGCTGGTAGGCTAAGGTGCGATGCGCGTATGGGGCAGGATGGTGGTGTCTTTTGGAATGACAACCAGGCCGTCCTGTACCACCCAGGTGCCGGCATCCATTTCAGTGCCGCGCGGGAAGGGTTTGATCACCACTCCCTCGCCAATGCGGACATTTTTATCGAGAATGGCGCCTTCAATATCGCAGTTCGCGCCAATCCCCAGCGGCACGTCTGTGCTCTTAATAGACGGGTTGTCGTAATAATCGGCGCCCATGATGATGGTGTCTTTGATCTTGGTGCCGGGACCAATCTGGCTGCGCAAGCCAATCGTGGAATGCGTGATCTCAGCCTTTGTTATGCGGCAGCCCTCGCAAAGCTGAACATCTTTCAGCGTGCTGTCTTCCACAGAAGAACCCGGTAAAATGCGTGGGTTGGTATAAATTGGTCGTTCGGGGTCAGAGAAGCTGAAGGGCGAGTCAGGGCGGGTCAAAGCCAGGTTGGTTTCATAAAAGGATCGGATGGATCCGATGTCTTGCCAGTAGCTGTTGAATGCGTAGCCAAAGACGGCATGCGTGCGGATTGCGTTGGGGATGACATCATGCCCAAAGTCATCGTGATCAGGGAAGTTGTTAAGCAGGTCGATCAGCACCGAGGTTTTGAACATATAGATACCCATCGAGGCCAGGTAAGGTCGTTCCGGGTCATCGCGGCTAACAAACTGTGCCTGTATTTTAGGATCTTTGGG
>JBBRWF010000480.1:0-3960 GCA_038249405.1 Anaerolineales bacterium | reverse complement strand
ACATCGATCTTGCCATCGTTGAAGGACATATTGCTTATGTAGGGCCAGCCGCCGACCATACCATCGGCATGCAAACCCAGGTTTTGGATGCCAGTGGACGCTATCTGGTGCCCGGCCTGTTGGATGCACACATGCATGTGGAAAGTGGAATGGTTACGGTCAGCGAGTTTGTGCGTGCCGTGGCACCGCACGGCACGACTGCCATGTTCATCGACCCGCACGAAATCGCCAACGTTTTCGGATTAAAAGGCGTGAAGTTAATGGTTGATGAAGCTGCTGGTCAGCCAGTACACGTTTTTGTCCAGGTACCATCCTGCGTTCCATCTGCGCCCGGGTTGGAAACACCCGGCGCATCATTGGGTCCCGCAGATGTGGCCGAAGCCATGACCTGGCCGGGAATTATTGGCCTGGGCGAAATGATGAATTTTCCGGGAGTGATCGCCTCGGATGACAAGATGCATGCGGAAATGCACACCACCCGTCACGCTGGCCGAACAATAGGTGGACATTACGCCAGTCCAGACCTGGGCCTGCCATTCCACGGCTATGCTGCCGGTGGACCCGAGGATGATCATGAGGGAATTCGTGCTGAAGATGCCATTGCGCGCGCCCGTCAGGGCATAAAAGTCATGATGCGTTACGGTTCATCCTGGCACGATGTTGCCACCCAGGTAAAAGCTGTCACCCGGCACGGCCTCGACCCGCGCCACTTCCTGCTTTGCACAGATGATTGCCATGCTGCCACGCTCGCGTACGAAGGGCACATGGACCGGGTTGTCCGGCATGCCATCAGCGAAGGACTCTCACCCATGCTTGCGCTTCAAATGGCTACCATTAATTCAGCCGACCATTTTGGCGTTAGCAAAGACATGGGGCAGATCGCTCCAGGGCGCTGGGCAGATATCCTCTTAGTGGATGATTTGCAAAATTTCCATGCCCAAACCGTGATCGCAAAAGGCATCCTCGTTGCGCGTGACGAAAAACTACTGATAGACGCGCCAACATACTCCTACCCCGCCTGGGCATCAAATAGTGTTCACCTGCCTCGTACAATCAGCGCCCAGGATTTTCTTCTGCCAGCCGACGGCCAAAAACAAAAAGTCACCACCCATGTGATCGGTGTGATTGAAAATCAAGCTCCCACCCGGCATTTAACCTTTGAAATACAGCCGCAGGATGGCGAGATCCGCCCGGACATATCCCGAGACATTGCCAAAATTGCGCTGGTGGAGCGCCACCGCGCTACTGGCGATGTGGTCACCGCCCTGGTACATGGTTTTGGATTTGACAAAAAATGCGCCGTAGCCAGCACGGTTGCGCACGACTGCCACCACATGATAGTGATTGGCACGCATGAGCCCGATATGGCCATAGCCGCCAACCGTCTTGCAGAGACTGGTGGCGGCCAGGTGGTAGTCATGGAAGGCAGGATTATCGGCGAAGTGCAATTGCCCATTGCCGGTTTGATTTCAGACCAGCCAGCTTTGGTGGTTGCCCAAAAAGCCGCCACCGTTTTGGAAGGATTCAAAACCTGCGGCTGCAAACTCAACAGCCCCAATATGCAAATGGCCCTGCTGGCTCTGGTTGTAATCCCCGAGTTGCGCATCTCCGACAAAGGGCTTGTCGATGTAACCCGATTTGAGTTTATCCCGGTTGTTGAAGGGTAAGACTTGGGTAAGTTCAGCAGCATTGGTAACGCGTTTTTTTAACCTGTAACAGGAGCTAACACATGCCCCACTTTCCATTCCAACGGTTACAAGCTGATCTGGCTGTGATGATCGCGAATATGCCAGCCGGCTCACGGCTGCCATCCGAGCCAGTATTAGCCAAACAACTCAGCGTTAGCCGCGCCACGTTGCGCGAAGCCATGCGCATGTTCGAAACCCAGGGTCTCATCCGCCGCCGTCAAGGCGCCGGGACGTTTGTTGTTGGCCAACCGCAAATTTTGGAAGGCGGTCTTGAAGTCCTTGAATCAATGCTCACCCTCGCCCGCCGCACCGGTATGGATGTTGGCCCCGGCCCAGTCACGATCGAAAAAGCCCAGGCCGATGCAGACTCCGCCAGTGCCCTGGATATTCCCGAAGGTACAACCGTTGTGCGCATCTCGCGCACCATGATGGCCGATTCCCGCCCGGTGGCCTATCTCTTAGACATCCTCCCTGAAACCGTTTTACACCCGGAAGAATTAACTTCCAAATTCGATGGCTCAGTGCTGGACTTTTTGCTCCAGCGCGGTGATCCATTAACGGTTTCGCGCGCCAATATTTCTGCATCAAATGCCACCGCCGATGTTGCCAAAATGCTCGAAATCCAGCGCGGAGATGTTTTACTCCAAATCGAAGCCAAGCTCTTCACCGCATCTGGCAAAGTTGTCGATTACTCTTACAGCTATTTCCTGCCGGGTTATTTCAATTTCCACATTGTGCGGCGCGTTGGCAGCATGTAAAACATACCAGCCTTCCAGATTCCCAATCCAAAAAATATAAAATCTCAAGATCAGGAGAAAACAATGACCAATAAAGTTGCAGAAATTCAATCCCGCGTAGAAGCTTCAAAAGACGAGATCATTAAGTTCATGCGCGAAATTTGCGCCATCCCGTCCATGGAATCCCAGCTCGGTCCTGTGGGCGAACGCATCGCTGCTGAAATGCGTAAACTTGGTTACGACGAAGTCCGCTTTGACAAAATGGGCAATATCATGGGCCGCATTGGCTCAGGCAAACGTGTCATCGTTTATGATTCACATATCGATACGGTGGGTGTGGGCGATCGCACCGAATGGCAGTGGGACCCATTCGAAGGCAAAGTAGAAGACGGCGTGCTTTACGCGCGCGGCGCCTGTGATGAAAAAGGCTCTACACCGGGCATGGTCCATGGGCTGGCAATTGCCCGTGACCTGGGCATGCTGGAAGGCTGGACCGCTTATTATTTTGGCAACATGGAAGAGTGGTGTGACGGTATTGCCCCCAATACATTTGTGGAAGTCGACCCCGCAGTGAGACCAGACTTTGTGGTCATCGGCGAACCGACCAAAATGAATGTCTACCGCGGGCACAAGGGCCGCTTGGAAATGAAAGTGACCGCCAAGGGCAAATCAGCCCATGCCGCCTCCAACCACCTGGGCGAAAATGCCATCTATAAACTGCTGCCAGTCATCGCCGGTATCCGCGATCTGGAACCCAAACTTGGCGACCACCCATTCCTGGGCCACGGCAAGATCACCGTCAGCGACATGCATGTGCAAACCCCCTCCATCAATGCCGTGCCAGATGAAGCCGTCATCTTTATCGACCGCCGCATGACCTTTGGAGAAAGCAAGGAAGAAGTCAAGAAACAGGTTGAAGATTTAATCCCTGCCGAATTCAAGGATTCAGTCAAAGTTGAAGAACTGTTCTACGATGAGCCTTCCTATACCGGCTTCGTTTTCCCAGTGGATAAATATTTCCCCGCCTGGGCTTTTGAAGATTCTCACCCGCTGGTACAGGCCGGTCAAAAAGCCCGCCTCGCCATTGGCCTGAAGGACGCCCCTAGCGGAAAATGGAACTTCTCCACCAATGGCATTTATTGGGCCGGAAAAGCAGGCATCCCATCCATTGGTTTTGGCCCCGGCGATGAGGAAACCGCTCACACCGTTCGCGACAGCGTCGATCTGGGTGACATGGTCAAAGCTACCGAGTTTTACGCCGTTCTCCCCAGTCTGATTCCGGCCTGACCTGCGGCTAAAGATAAAAATTTATCATTTTCTCAGTTGGGAAACCCCCAACTCATCATAAAAAATATAACAGAATCAGGAGATTAACGTATGCAAACCCATTTTCGCGGCCGTGATTTTATCGGCGATCTTGACTTCACCAAAGAAGAAGTCGAAACCGTTCTCGAAGTAGCCTGGGACCTCAAACGCAAACGCGCCATGGGTGAACCCCACCCCTACCTGCGCGACAAAGTTCTGGCGATGCTCTT
>JBBRWF010000479.1:0-3966 GCA_038249405.1 Anaerolineales bacterium | reverse complement strand
CGGGTAATATAAATCCTGGGCCGAAAGCACCTGAAAATGTTGAGGATCCCGTAGTTCTTCTCCTATGCACTCCGGGCAGAACAGAGGAAATTCCCGGTAAAACTCATCCTGGGTGCGTTCCACCGGGCAATACAATGCCAAATCACCATCCGGATAACCCTGGCACAAAAAGCCAAAGATAATCTCATCGCGCTCTTTTGGTGATTCGTACAGGCCGCAAATGTGCGTCCCCCAATTGCACGAATAGTTCCCGATGCCGAGCTGCATAATTTCCTGATCAGATGTATTCATGTGCATATCTTCATCTCCATGCCTGGTAGTTGCCAGGAAAAAAAAATAAAATAAACCGTTATTCGTTTTCACCCATCATCCGGTCTTCCGCCGCAGTATCGTCAAACTCCAAAACGTAGCGCGGCGGCTGTCCCAACCGGGCGCACAGATCATTAATCTCATGCTTAAGCTCAATCATTCTCAATTCGCGGTTAACCATCAATGTATTGAACCGCTCCAGAACCTCAGCCTTTTCCAAAACAGCATCCTGCGCCAGTTTGCGTTCGTGAATATCCTGAATCGTTCCAATCAAAGATAAAATGTTGCCATCCTTATCAAAATCCGCCTCGCCAGCGCCGTGCACCCAGCGCACCTCGCCATCCGACCTGCGAATAATGCGGTAATCCCGATTGAATGGCCTGCCCTTCATAATAACTTCTTCGGTTAAGTAACGCGTCATCATATCCACATCCTCCGGGTGGATCAGCCCCAGCCAGCCCTTAATACTTCGATCATAACTCTGGTCAATCCCAAAGATCTGGTCAAGAAGTTCGGATGAATCCCAATGATCAGCGCCAAAATTAGCTTTATAAGAACCGATAAAAGCCGCGCGTTGTGACTCTTTAAAGAAATACTCGCTCTCGCGCAGTGCATCCTCAACCTTCCTGCGCGCAGAAATATCAAAGATGCTGGTAATAAAGTACACTGGCAAATTACCCACATCCCGCACCAGCGTAACATTAACAAAAGCCCAGATCGGCCTGCCATCGCGGTGAATATATCGTTTCTCAAGCTGAAAAACCTCGCGCTCGCCAGATAGCAATACTTCCAAGCTTTTTCTACTGATCTCCAGGTCATCTGCATGCGTAATATCACTGAAATGAATCTGCTGTAGTTCATCAATGGAATAGCCCAGCATTTCAGCCAGCGCAGCATTCACCTTGATTAACCGGCCCTGCGGTGAAGCCAGAACATACCCGCTGGCCGACTTATCAAAGATCTTTTGAAAGCTGGTCTCGCTTTCCCGTAGCGCCGACTCTGCATTCCTGCGTTCCTGCATTTCGAGTTCCAGCGCCTTCGTCCGTACTGCAACCTGCCTTCTCAGCGAAAATGACCAGACCAACAGCAGCCCCCCCGCCGCCAGGAAGATCAGCAAAATGATGCCCAGGTATTTCAAAAAAGTCTCAGTAGAAATTCCATTCGATCCCAACGACCCAAACCACTTTGGATAAATCTCTTTATATTTATCGGTAGCTTTAACAATATCCATCCCCTGGTTCCCATCCATCAAATCCACGCTGAACCCATCCGGTTTCCCTGCCGAATTAATAAAAGTATAGGGCACATAATCATCAATAATAATCGTCTTGAAGATTACCCGGCTTTGAGCATCCCCCCCAAAAACCTGCCTCGCAAATACCGGCCGGACCATCGAAAAAATCAAAACCCCAACCAGCAAAAGCTGGAATACCACCCCCATCCTGCTGAAAGGCGGCCTGTACTGCCTGTTCCAAAAACGCCGCACAGCCCCCGCATGTTTTGGGCACAATCCCGTCTTTTTTACAGAGTCAGAAGCATTCAGTGTCGGATTCATCGTGTCACTTTCTGAGTAGAGTAAAATTAAAAAATATGCCGCATTTACCTTGCCACTACTAATGACATAAAATGTAATTAGTAGGCCGATGGACGCCTTAACATCCCGTTCGGTCTACTATAACTTAACAACTCACCAGATAACTTTTTTCCCGCTTCGCCAGGGGCTAAAGCCCACCGGCTATGAACAACATCAGAAAAATCCGACTTTTAAACCATTCTTCTGTCCAATACAAGCGGTTCAAGCCCTGTTTACAGGGCGCTGTTACAGTGCCGCCGGGATTTATCCCCCGGCTGCCAGACAGGTGAGTAGTTACATAATAACACCTTACGCATGGATTTATTCCTCAAATTAGCAATCAATTTGCGCTTTTAACAAAGCCAAAACCGGCTCATTCCCATGCAGCCCGGCGCTCTACTACATCGCAGGGGCCACAGAAACCTGTGCCCTCTGCGAATTTCCTCAAATCCTAATTGCCTTGAATAATGTTCGTCTGGTTAGGCGGAAGATTATTATTCCTGCTGGCAGCTTCCTTAAGATCCTCAACCTCTTTCCGCAAACCTGCCGTGTTGGCAAAACTACCAACACTATCCAGCGTCGATTTCGCACTCTGCAAAATCCCTATCAACGAATGCAGCGGGCCAGACCCTGCCCCAATCACAAACCCCGTAATCAACATATCCACCAGGCGCGGCACCGTAATATTAAGGTGTTCAAACACCCCAACATCGCTGATGATCGCCACAATCAAACCCAGCGTCAGCCCCAGCCAGATCGTAATGGCACGTTTCCACGCCAGGTACTTGGGGTCCTTAATCATTAAAGCCATTCTCTCGCTGGCATCCCGCACCAGCTTTTCAGCATCGCTCACTTTTTGCATCAGCGCATTCGTTTCAGCCTCCGGCCTGGGCTCCCTGCTCCCCAACGCTGCCTCCAATTCATCCGTCGCCACAGTCAATTGACCGTTATACAGGTTAAGCATCTGGTTCAAATGCTTGCCGCCGTCGCTGGCCGCCGTACCAAAGCGCGCCACCTGCGTCCAGTTACGCTCAAAGAGTTCAAAAATCGTCTCCAACACACGCTCAATCATCAGCGACAGCGCCAGAATCGGCCCCAACGCCACCCCAACATCCCCTGCAGCGGGTGGAGACAGCAGCGGCTTCAACATAAACAACCAGCCCAAACTGCCTTTAATCACCACAGCCTGGTAAATCGCCAGAACAAACGCCAACGCAATCAGAAAATATAAAAATACCTGCGGGTTAAAATGCCTCTTCTTGACCTCCACCTCCCATTCATCATCCGCCTCATCTTTTGTAATCGTCTCATCCTTGCCAGAATAAGCAAAAGCCTGCGATTGCGATTTCATAATCTACCTCCTCCGAATAATGATTAAAATTAGTATAGACCCTTTTAAACCTGAAAACAAGCGCACCAGGGTTCAAAGCTGATAGTCACCTTAAACCCTTACACACCGTCCAATCGAAAAACCACTTCTTCCCCCACCTCCGCCTCCAGCACAAAACCGCACTTCAGCAGCACCCGCTGCGAACCCTTATTGTGCTTCGCCGTCCACCCGTACAGCGGACGCCGCACCTCCTCCATTAAAAAGGCCGCCAGCGCACCACTCGCAATCCCCCTGCCCCAAAATTCGCGCCCAAACCAGTAACCCACCTCGCGTTTCCCCTCCATCAAAAAACTGACAACGTTCCCCGCCGCCAGCCCATCCACCACCACCGTCCGCAAAAACCCACTCTCACCCACCATGATCTTCGCCCAGTGCACCATAAAAGCCTCCCGCTCGCGTGAAGGGAAATTAGCCATCTCCACCGCCAGCACATCCCGCTGGTGCTCATAAAAAATAGGCAGATCATCAATACTTACCGGCCGAAGCACAAGCGTTTCAATCGTCATATCGAATCAACCTCCAATAAAGGTACAGTCACCTGATCCCCAAATTAGGCACGGTTCAAAACTAAGAAATAGCACCTTTACAAATTGCTGAGAGACAGGTAGCCCATGAACGGATAAGATAGAGTTTCGAGACAAAATCTATTCGCCCAGAGGCCACCTGCCATGACAGTTTATACGATTCCGCAATT
>JBBRWF010000478.1:0-3971 GCA_038249405.1 Anaerolineales bacterium | reverse complement strand
ATCTGCTCCAATCGACAATCCGACGATCTTATCTGTTTCCTCTGTTCGAGCTGTCAGCAAGATGACATATACATCTGATTCACGGCGTAAACGCGAGAGAAGTTCTATTCCGTCGATACCAGGCAACATTAAATCCAGGATGATTAAATCCGGGCGTTCGCGTTGAACCAGTTCAAGCCCCTCTTTGCCATTGCTGGCTTCGAAAATGGTGTAGTCGCCCTGGGATTGAAGAATCCGGCGTATCAGGCGGCGGGCATCGGATGTATCGTCAATAATTGCCACCCTCGGGAAGCGATCTGGAGCAACCCGGCTAAGCGCAGCCAGTAGTCCTTCTTCCTCTTGGGCGGTTGTATTGTCCTGTGGAAGTACAACATTACGTGCCCAACCACTTCCCAGAACCAAAGGCTCAGCAGGCATGGTATGGCCGGTGCAATTTACCACTACTATGTCAGTCGATTTGATGAAACCCGCACGGATCAATTTAAATAAACCGGCAAAGGCGGCTGCAGCGGCAGGCTCAGCTGAAATCCCTTCCATTTTTGCCAGGATGTGCATCGCGCGAAAGGCTTCATCGTCTGTTACGCTTTCAAACAGGCCCTCATGTGCTTGCATCTGTTGGCGCAATATTTTGTACGAACGGCCAGGGGTGCCGGTGGCAAGCGTTTCTATGTGAGTCTTGGGGTTATTTACTGGCGCTGCATCTTCGAGGTTCTGCTTCCATGCATTTACCATCGGCGCGCAACCTTCGGCCTGGATGGCGATCATGCCAGGGATTCTGTCTGTTATCCCCATTTCTTTCAGCTCACGAAAGCCCTTGGCTACTCCTATTACGCCCAAGCCACCGCTGATGGCCTGTACATACCAATCTGGAGTGCGCCAGAGCAATTTACCGGGTTGGGTTTCAGGCAGGGCACCCAGTTCTTCGGTTAGCTGTTCGGCAATTTCATAGGCAATTGTTTTCATGCCCTCGATGGATGTGACAGCACGCGCGCCAGTATCATGATAAAGGCCGCGCTGTTCTGCAAATTCAGCAGCAATCTGCTTGACCTGATCGTACGATCCTGTAACTTTAACAACCTGGCTTCCGTAAAGTGCGATTTCTCGCATTTTTACCGCTGGCACCAGGCTGGTAACAAAGGCCCAAAGTTTAATTCCCGCACGAGCCGCATATGCTGAGTTTGCAATAGCCACGTTTCCGGTAGAGGCTGCAACCATTTCAGTAATGCCTGATTCTTTGAGCGCATTAATCGTCAGGGCTGCCTGGCGATCCTTAAAGGAGGCCGTTGGGCCCTGTCGCTCGTCTTTAATATAAATATTTGGATTACCCAGCATCATGCCCATATTTACCGCGCGAATGAGCGGTGTGCCACCCTCGCCCATGCGTAGTTCAGGAATGGGCTTTTTGATTGGGAGTACTTCACGATAGCGCCAAAGGTCAAAGCGGCGTTTCGGTAATTCAGCAGCGAGAGCAGTCGCCGCCTGTTCCAGGTTATAAACAGCCTCGCGCCATTGACTGTTACATTTGGGACAGTTGTTGGACAGCGGATGATATAAAGTTTCATGACCGCAATCTACACACCGAATAACAAACGACATGTTAGCTCCTTGTCCCAGCCTTTTGGTGGCGCAGGAAAAACCAGTTTCGAAGGTGCTGGTTTACTATTTTAAGAACCCTGGATACTTGCTTGACGAACTCCAAAGCGGTTGAGCGATTTTTCGAGATGGGTGAACAAATCTTTATGCGAGAGCATTCCTTTTTGGAGCATGTGCTTTCCGAGATTATCCAGTAATTTTTTTTGTTCGGAGGTCAAATCTACTCCACTCACAACCACCACAGGCAGGTCGCGCAAGTGTTCGGAAGTGCGCAGCCGCTCTAAAATTGTGAACCCATTTATATCGGGCATAAACAGGTCCAGAATGACAGCTGTTATTCCATTTTCGCCGGGTTCAAGTGTCTTGTTCAGAATTTCCCAACCCTGCTCACCGCTGGATGCCAGGATAGGGCGGAAATTACTGCGTTCTTTGATGATTTTTTCCATCAGGCGTAAGTCGTCTGGAGAGTCGTCAATAATAAGCACATCTTTAATCATGCCATTGCCATTCAGTCGATCTAGCGCGGCGACAATCACATCTTCCATGATGGGTTTAACAAGATAATCTGCCGCGCCGAGGCTGAAGCCTTTTTCTTCTTCCTCGATAATGCTGCATACAATTACTGGAATGTTGCGGGTTTCGGGATCGCTTTTTAATTGTTCCAAAACCGACCACCCATCGATTCCCGGCATCATGATATCGAGGGTGATGGCATAAGGTTGAATTCTTTTGGCCATATCGCGGGCGTTGGCTGGATTGTTAACCGGGACCACCTGGTACCCCTGCGGTTGCAGATAGCGTTCATACAGGGTGACAATTTGCGGATCGTCTTCAACGCACAGGATAATGCAATTATCTCCGGCAGGGTGTTCAGCCTGGGGTTGGTGGTATAGCGGAACTGTGAAATAGAAGGTACTTCCTTTGCCAACTCCACTGGTTACGCCAATCTTCCCGCCGTGTAAGCTCACAAGCCGTTCAGAAATTGAGAGACCCAGACCAGTTCCACCGGTTTTTCTGGTTGGGGAAGAATCTACCTGCGAAAACGCCAGGAATAATTTGGTCTGATCTTCTGCAGAGATGCCCGGACCGGTATCTGTAACGCTAACCAACATTTCCTTCTGCCCCTTTGAATCGAGATTTTCCCTGGCAGAAACAGTGATGCACCCTTCTTCAGTGAATTTGGAAGCATTGGAAATTAGATTGAGCAGCACCTGGCGTATACGCATTGGGTCAGCGCGTACTGTCGGCAGATTTGGTTCAAAATCAGTCTTTAACTTAACTGGTTTGTCTCTAACCAATCCTGTAGCGGTTGCGACTACACTGTTAATGGTATCGGAGATACTTAATTCTTCCAGCGAGAGTTCCATCTTTCCGGCATCAATCTTGGAAAGATCAAGAATATTATTAATCAGCCCTAACAAGTGCTGCCCCGAGTTGTAAATTGCGCTAAGGTCCTGTTGTTGCTGCTCCGAGACCGGCCCATCGATGCCTTTCATAATAACCCGAGAGAAACCAATGATGGAGTTAAGCGGTGTGCGTAATTCGTGCGACATGTTTGCGAGGAATTGGCTCTTGATGCGGTCTAATTCACGCATTTCTGTATATGCTTTTTGTGCAATATCGTAAGAATTGGCATTTTCAAGCGCCACCGATATTTGGTCTGCAAGGGTTTCGAGAACTGCAATATCATCCGGGCGGAAGGCATCGATTTCTTTGGATTGAATATCGAGGGCTCCGATAATACGCGAACCAATGCTGAGAGGAATGCCAGCTTCTGCGCGCGTTTCTGGTAGCAGGGGATTAGGCCGGTGGTTAGGGTTTATTGCCGTATTATTGGCAATAACGGTTTTCCCGCTGGCGGTAGCGGTTCCTATGATTGAACGGGAGCCAATCGCGAGATTATGTTTCCTGCGTTTCATTTCCTCGCCAACTGTGCCAGTGCCTTCACGGAGTATTGCACTTGTTCCATCTTCATCAATTGTAAAAATGGAAACAAAATAATAGCCAAAACGTGAACGGATTAAATCGACCGTGCGGCTGAAAAGCGTTTCCAGATCGAGTGTGGATGTAACCAAACGGCTAACTTCTGCCGCGGTGGCTAAGTAATCATTTTGGCGGCGTAAAGCTTCCTCATTTTGCTGCAAGGCTTCCTGGGCCTTCTTCGTTTCGCTGATATCGTGGTGGACTGCCAAAAAGCCAAGGATGTTTCCCGATGGGCTCAAAATGGGGCTGTTTGTTCCAGCGATATAGAGCAGGCGTCCGTCTTTGGCGCGGTTAACGAGTTCGTCGGTCACCATACCTTTGGATAGCAATGTATCCCAAAAATATTTGTAATCTTCTTTGCTCATCAACCCCGATTGGATGATTCGGGGGTTACT
>JBBRWF010000477.1:0-3992 GCA_038249405.1 Anaerolineales bacterium | reverse complement strand
TTATTCCCAAGCGGGCGCTGACCCAGGTATATATGGGCCCACTCATGAGCAATGGTATTAGTTAACCAAGCCAGGTTGGGAGTGAACATAATCATAGTTGGGTAAGCCGCAAGACCGCCAATATCAACCACAAGTGATGACACATTTAATTTTTTATCAACACGTGTTTCAAGGTTGGCAGCTCGTTCAACAGTGATGGGCGTTAGCACGAAATTAGTTTGTTGACCTATTTTCTGGCGCAAAGAGATCACAAGGTTCTGCGGCAATGCACTGGAATGGTAAAGAACCCAGGGTAAGGGCTGTCCACCACTGGTCAAGCCAAGGTCGTTTATTACAGTTGTCACTTGCATTTCCAGAACAGCCTCGGCAAATGGAGCGAGAGCGCTCATTCTGCCGGATAGAGAGCTTAGCTGATTGCGTAAAGATACCGATGAAGCACTCGGGTTTTGAACAGAAGGATCACTGTAAATAAGCCTTATTTTTTCTTCCGTTGCTTCATAGTCTTTCAGGGTTGATAAATATTCAGTAATTAATTTGTGTTGGGCTTTCTTATCGAAATAATGGGGGGCAACCATGGAGCTTTGCGTAAGTTTGACCCAGACCGCATTGAAAGTCCAGGTAAAAAAATCGAAGGAATATTCCGCAGTCAAAACATGCAGCCGGTCGGTAATATCCATCAATCGCGCATCGCTGAAAGACATTGAACCAAACAACATGGCGATAATTAATATATTTATAAATTTTTCAAATATTCTCATGTTATTAATTATAACCAAAGAAGTTAAAGGAAGCGTGAGAAGTGAGCACAAAAAAAGCCCGCCACCAAAAGTGACAGGCTTTAGAACCCTGCAATAGCTATTTATTTACGCTTAAGTACTTGTGCATGGCTTCGGCTGCTTTTCGCCCGGCTACCATGGCTGTTACAACTAAATCTGGACCAGTGACACCGTCGCCGCCAGCAAAAACGCCCGAACGTGATGTAGATCCTGTTTTCTTATCAATTACTGTAATCAAACCCCAGTCATGCACTTCAAGATCGGGAGTTGTTTTTCCGATGACGGGATCTGGCCAATAGCCCAGGGCCTTTATGGCTGTATCTACAGCAATGGAAAAATTTGACCCTTCAACTGGAACGGGCTTGCGCCGGCCTTTGGCATCCGGCTCGCCCAATTTCATCTCAATGCATTCAACTGCCGCAAGACGCCCATCGGGTCCAGCCAGGAACTGAACTGGTTGTGTAAGGAACCTGTATTGAGCCCCCTCATCTTTTGCCATTTGCCGGTCTTTTTTTCCTCCCGGCATTTCCTTTTCGGTGCGGCGGTAAAGGCAGATTACCTCATCAGCTCCAATCCGTAGAGCAGTGCGCAAGCAGTCAGATGCGGTATCACCACCGCCGATCACTGCAACACGTTTACCCATCACAGGTCTCTCTTTTTTATCGATAGGCAAATACTCAACGTCCACATTACCGCGGATCAGGAAATCAGTGGCTTCATAAACTCCAGGTAAATCTTCTCCCGGGATTTCCATTTTTGCATCAATACCAGCACCAACACCTACGAACACAGCATCAAATCCTTCGCCAAATAACTGGTCGATCGTTTTATCTTTGCCAATATATGTATTCCCTACAAACTTTGCTCCCGAAGATTCCAGGTCATGCCACTTTGCAAACAGTGAGTCTTTGGGCAGCTTGAAATTGGGGATGCCGTAAACCATCAAACCTCCTGGAGCAGGTTTGGCATCGAAAACAGTTACTTCATGACCCTTTTCAAGCATGATATGGGCACAGGACATGCCAGCGGGACCTGCCCCCACAATGGCGACCTTCTTACCGGTCGCCGGGGCTTTATTGATTACGAATGGATCATTTGCATGCTCCCATTCGAGGGCAAATACTTCGAGCTGACCAGTTAATACCGGTTTGTGATGTTTATTTAGAACACAAGACCCCTGGCATAATTGTTCGTGGGGGCACACCCGACCGCAGATTTCTGGCAAGGATGACGTCAGGTGATAGATTTGCGCGGCTTCTTTATATCTACCTTGTTCAATCAACCACATCGCAGAAGGGATATCGTTATGCGTAGGACAAGCGACCATACACGGAGCAGGGTCCGGGCAGTGAATGCAGCGAGATGCTTCAATCTTAGCCCGTTCAGAATCGAATGAGATAACGACATCCTCAAAATCACAGACTCGTTCATCCGCCGCGCGCAAAGACAGATCTCGGAATGGCTTATTAACTCGTTCTTTACGGTCAATCGCTAAAAATTCACTGGGGACGGCCTGCATAAGATCCTCCTGAAAAATAACAATAACGTTATGTCGAATACGGTTAAAATGATACCTAATCATTTTGAATTGACACAGCCTTTAATGTCACCAAACTGGACGACATTCGTCACAAATCAATGAGAAAAGCCCGGTACCGGCTGTTTTAGGCCGGTAAAAGTTTTTAACCAGGTAATGCCTTCAGTCCAGGAGAGCGGATTTTATAACATCCTAAAAATAAAGACGCTGGAAATCTATGGTTAAACAACTATTAATATATTCCATTTTTTAATCTAATTGCATTTTTCCCTTTTTTTTAATCATCCTAACTGGCGAAATACGAGGTTCAGATGTCTTTAATCTGTGTTTGATAATTGTGACCATGGCTAATAATAAGGTAAAATTTATACAGTAAATGACACCAAATAAAGCAATGGATTTCAACCTGTTTCTGCCCGCTAAAATCCTATTAACAAGCGCGAGATATTTTTCGCGAAGAATAAATTCATAGATTGGAGCCCATAAATGCAAGAAAAACTGCGGAAATTGGCAGAATTAATCTCTGAGATTGTTGACATACAGCATTCGATCGCTCTTTTGGGCTGGGATCAACAAGTATACATGCCGTCTGGTGGAGCAGAAGAACGCGGCTATATGATGGGCACACTTGGCAAGATCGCCCATGAAAAGTTCACTTCTGATGAAATGGGAAAATTGCTGGGCGAATTAAATAAATACTTACCCGACCTTGATCCTGATAGCGAAAACTATCGTATTATCAGTGTGACATCCAAGGATTACGAAAAGACCACCCGTGTTCCATCCTCTTTTATTACCGACCAGGCTCAGGTTGTTTCTTTGGCACAGCAAGCCTGGATGGAAGCTCGCGCAAAATCAGACTTTTCAATTTTCCTGCCGCACCTTGAAAAAGTGGTCGATCTCAGCAGGCGTTATGTTAGCTTTTTCCCCCAAGGGGATCATCCATACGATACTTTGTTGGATACTTTTGAGCCTGGCATGAAAACCGCCGAAGTGCGCGCCATCTTTGATGAGATTCGGCCTCAGCAAGTAGAGCTTATTAAGGCGATCAGCCAGCAGCCCCAGGTTGACGATGCTTTTATGCACTTAAGTTATGACGAAAAAAGCATGTGGGATTTTAGCGTTGAAGTAGCCAGTGCTTTTGGTTACGATTGGAACCGTGGACGCCAGGACCCAACGACGCATCCATTTTGCCAGAGCATTGGGCCGGACGATGTACGCATTACATCCAGATGGGTTCCAGAGTTGCCTTTTGCCTTATTGTTCGGTACCATGCACGAAACCGGTCATGCTTTATATGAACAAGGCGTAGGGCATACATGGAACCGCAGCGCACTCGAAGGTGGAGCATCGCTTGGCATTCACGAATCACAGAGTCGCATGTGGGAGAATCTGGTTGGGCGTTCGCGAGCTTTCTGGACATATTTTTATCCGCGTTTACAGTCGCGCTTCAGTACTCAGCTTGGGAACGTAAGCTTGGACCAATTTTATCGTGCTATTAATAAAGTACATCCATCCTACATCCGGGTTGAAGCAGACGAGGCAACCTATAATTTGCACATTATGTTGAGGCTTGAGATTGAACTCGGCATGGTTGAAAATTCCCTTTCGATTAAGGATTTACCAGAGATCTGGAATCAGAAGATGAAAGATTATTTGGGAGTTGTACCTCCAAACGA
>JBBRWF010000476.1:0-3995 GCA_038249405.1 Anaerolineales bacterium | reverse complement strand
CTGGTCATTATTTTACCTTATGGAGTTGACCAGCTTGCTGGTCGGACTTTGCAGAAGCAAGCTTCTGCACTCCAAAATTTATTAAGGCGTGGTGGTTGTGCTCGTATTAGGCAATGGCAAAATGAATTGATTGCCGCTTGGGATGAAGATCGTCTCCACACCGGGCGCCAATTTCAAAACATATTGATATTGCACCAGTTCAGGTGTGATTGACTCTGCGATCAACTGGTTGGCTTTGGCTTCGGCCTCGGCTTGAATGAGCCTTGCTTCTGCTGCGCCCTGCGCCGCGATGACTGCCGCGTCTGCCGCGCCCTGTGCCACCTGCCGCGCCTGCTCAGCTTCCTGCTTCTTGGACTCTACAACAAACTTGGCTTGCTGTGCCTGCTGTTCTGCGATCTGCTTTTGCTCAACAGCCAGCGCATACTCATCGCTAAAGCGGATGTTGCGAAGTACAAAGTCCCTTAATACAAGATTATTGTTAGCAAAAATACGAACAAGTTCATCTGTAATTTGTTTCTGCATTTCATCCCGCTTTGTGCTTACAATTTCCTCGATTCCGTATTGTGAAGCAATGTCACGGATGATTCCGCGGGCTTGAGGCCGCACAAGTCCGTTTTCGTAATCAAAACGCCAGGTACGGTACAGGTCAATGGTTTTTAGCGGATCAATGGCATAGATCACAGAGGCATCAATGTAAACCTGCTGCCCATCCTTGGTACGGACCTGGATCGAATCGTCGCCCGCAGCCTGCCCCTCATCTGCCACGGAAGACATCGTATAGGTTTGATTCAGAATTGAATACCGTTCCACCCGCTCCGCAAATGGAATAATCCAATGCAAGCCGGCGGTTTAGGGTTCCGGCCTGATACCGCCGCCTCCAATTACAGTAACAACGACTGCCATATCATCAGGTTCAATAAACACCACTCCTGCGCCCGTGGCAGTTAGAACAACTGCCACAACGAGAAGGATGATCACAAGTGAGCTTAATCCCTTTGCGGGCTGGTTGCGGCTCACCCGCAAAAAGAGTGTAACCAGCACGCCGATGAACCCGATCCACGCGAAGGATGCAAGTCCTTGAAGTAAAGCTGAAATATTCATGGTTTCCTCCGAAACATTATTTTCACCGATTATAACTCTCTTGTCCATGCTCCCAATGCGTGTTAACATTTCTCCTATGAGAAATGGACAAGGGCTATTATCAGAAATTTATCTGGATTCCCGCGCTCAGATCAATTGCCCGCCCGAACTGATTCCCGCCCCCGGACAATATCTGCTCGCCCAAGCACGCGGATCTGCGTCATCGTTAGCTGTTCCTGTTTTCTTCAGCGACTCAGCGCCGAATGGATTCCGCTCTGCGCCGCTGATAGATTCCTCCTGGATGCCCGGCACACACTTAAATCTCCGCGGCCCGCTGGGGCATGGATTCTCAATTCCAGCATTCGCCCGTAAAGTCGCCCTGATCGCATTCGACAACTCGCCCGCTCGCTTACGTGGGTTAATTTCCATTGCTCTTAAACAGGGAGCAGAAGTGGTTTTGGTTAGTAATACTGTTTTGGACGATATTCCCGAAGCGGTGGAAGTTCAACCTTTACAAGCGATGTTTGAAATTTATCGATGGGCTGACTTTGCTGCCTTCGACGTGGAACGTGAGAATCTGATTCACCTAAAAGAAAACTTTGGGAAACTGGATCAGGCTAGGTCGCCGCGTGAAGCGCAGGTTTTAGTCCGCGCTCCCATGCCATGCGGCGCATTGGCGGAATGCGGCGTCTGCGCGTTGACGATCAAACATGAATGGAAGATGATCTGTAAAGATGGCCCCGTATTTGAGATGAGTGAATTATTATAAAAAAATCCTCTCGCAATTGCAAGAGGATTTTTTAGTACCAAATTCTGAATGATGTTGTCGTGCTTCCATTCAAGCCATCGTATATACATGAGACATCGGTGTAGATCAAACTGCCGTATGGCTGACTGGTTAACGAGAGCGGCACCATACCGATACCGTTGGTATTGGTGGTCACGGCCATTGGTTGATTGCGCCCATCAGGCCAGCGCACATTTGCCGTGCAATTCGCGCTGGCAACAGGCTGCAGGTTTTGGTCCTGCACAATGACAAAGATCAATTGCGTATCTGTTGCAAGGGTTACAGCCTTCCAGGCGAAAGCTCGTACTTGCAAATTAATGACCGAGGATGTAGTGTTATCCAATGGCTTGACAGGCGGAATAAGCCCGGGGTCTTCGCCGAGTCTGTCAAAAAACATACGGCCAAGGTCGGAAACAACCACGCGCTGGCCTTCGGGTTTCCACGGCTGCCATTCCAGGCGCGCTTTTTCAAAATATTGCACGAGCTTATTTTCGTGATACTCAAATCCGGAGATCGGGTAGCCGAATTGTGCCACCCCGCCGTATTGATCGAAGAACTCAAGGAAGGAAAAACAAACTGAAAATCCCGTTACCGTGTAGGAGCGGCAGGCCAACGTGTTATTAACGTTTAAGGGCCCGGTGGAAACATATGTCTCGCGGCCAAGCAGGGTAAGTTGCACTCGCTGGTCCTCGGGTAACTCTGCGCGATATTCAAAGCGGGCACGCTGAAAATATTGGGCTGTTTTTCCATCCTTGCTTGTGAATTGCTCGGTGATGGGATAACCATAAAGAAATGTTGCATTGGGGTTACTGTTATAAAACTTCAGAAAATCCCCTTTAACATTGTGACCAGTCTCGCTAAAATACTTTGATGTTTCCTGAGTTTGCGCGTGTACAGACCCCCAACTTGCGCTGAGCAGGCAGATCGCAACAATGAAAGAAAAAGTTCGGCGCAGCATAATTCACCTGTTTGATTATACTCAGAAATTTTTTCCATGACATTACAAACAGTTATCTACAATGAAAAGGGAAATTAACTCATTCATATCATTTTTGTGCGCTTGACGCAATGGGGGGAATCACTGAATTGTCTACAGGAGCAAAGCCTGGATGATTTTTTCTGCCGCATGACCATCTCCATACGGATTGGCGGCCCGCGCCATCGCTGCATAAGCGGACTCATCATCCAAAAGCCGCTTCGCCTCCTGGACGATTCGGCTGGTTTCTGTTCCAACGAGCTTGAGTGTCCCTGCTTCCACTCCCTCGGGGCGTTCGGTCACATCGCGCAGAACAAGGGTTGGAATGCCGAAAGCTGGCGCTTCTTCCTGAATGCCGCCCGAGTCTGTGAGAATAAGCGAGGCGTGTTTCATTAAATGGACAAGAGGCAGATAATCTAATGGGGGGAGAAGGGTGATATTTGGCACATCCTTCAGAATCCGATTGACCGGCTGCTGCACATTTGGGTTCAAATGCACAGGATAAACAATTTCCACATCCCCTCGATTCGCAATACCAATGAGCGCGTTACAAATATCTTCCATGGGTTTGCCAAAATTTTCGCGGCGATGAGCCGTGACGAGAATTAACCTTTTGGTATTTGAATCAAGTTTTGTAAGAAGGCCGGTGATTTCCAGAGGCTCCTGTTGTTTTGAGACGAATTGCAATGCGTCAATAACTGTGTTTCCGGTAACTATTATGATGTTTTTATCAACTCCTTCGCGGAGCAGGTTTTGTTTTGACCATTCGGTTGGCGCAAAATTAAGATCCGATGTTACGCCTGCTATACGGCGGTTGATCTCTTCCGGGAAAGGTTGCCATTTGTCATATGTGCGAAGTCCTGCTTCCACGTGGCCGAATTTGATACGGTGGTAATAAGCAAGCAACGATGTAATCGCGACAGTTGTGGTATCGCCTTGTGCCAGCACCCAGTCAGGCTTGAAACCTGCAAGTACAGGGTCGAGATGTATAAAGATGTTCGCGCTGAGCTGCGCCAGTGACTGATCGTCGCGCATCAAATCCAGATCGTAATCAGGCTTGATCTCGAATAAACCCAACACCTGATCGAGCATTTGCCGATGTTGCGCGGTGACACAGACACGCGATTCCACGCCCGCTGTTTGCGCAAGCAG
>JBBRWF010000475.1:0-4008 GCA_038249405.1 Anaerolineales bacterium | reverse complement strand
GGTCACCTAGCTTGGCAGTATCGATTACCGCAATCAACATGGTCACCCCAGCGAGATGCGTGACTAAGAAATCGCTGAAAGCGGGTGTCAGTTTGCGGCGAATAAACGCGTTGATCAACTGGCGCGCAACTGTTTCTGCCAGGCGCAATTCACGGCGTGAGATCATGGTATCGGTCATGCTGTTTCTCCTGGTTCTGTGCGACTTTCTAAGGAAGTCGTAAGGTCGGTCTCAATGGCGTCGCGCACGATGCCGGGAATGACATCTCCCAACAATGGCCTTGCTTGCTCGGGTTGAAGTATCCGAATTTGGACAGGTGGTGGCAAAATGTTCTGTGCTGCCATCTTCTGAGCAATTGCTCTGCGCTGTGGAGCCGCCTGTCCCTGTCCGCCGCGCGTGGCCAGGTCAATCATCTGATCTCTGGCGGTGACTGGTATCTGCAGTTCGGGCGGGGTGAGCGCCGGGATGGCTGGTTTCTTCCCCGAGAAATCCGCCAACGGGTAGGGATTGCGGTCGGCATCGTAGACCTTGCCTTCGATGACCAGCAGGGGAGCATCGCCGCGCGCGTCGCGTTGGACCGGGCGCACCTTGCTCCAGCGATAGGCCATGAACAGCCCAAAGACAAAGGCCGAAATCAGCGCGCCCCAAGGCGCCACCGCCTGGACCTGGTTCATCATGCGTTCGCGCTCGATGGCCAGCTCCACGCTGACGGCCTGACCATGCAGGGCAGTCGCCTGCGCGCTCGCCGCAGCGGCATCCACCGTGGCGGTGATATCCGCCGCACGTTGGGTTGCCACCGCATCCCGAGCTTGCTGGGTAGCCGTGCCGGAGCCTGCTGTAGCAGTCTGCTCGACCGAGGCCGTGGCTGTCCAGCCCACCATCGTCCAGGCGCGCTCTGTAGCCGTTCCGGCAGCTTCGCGCGTGGGCGCGTAGGCTTCTGCCGTCAGGTTTGCGGCCAACACCTGGGATGCAGCAATAGTGGATTGCGCCTGGACATTGCCCAAAGCTAACTGGTAGGCATCTGGCGTGGCAATCGGGCTGGCAGTACCGCAAGCGGAAAGCAAGACCAAGGGGAGCAGAAGCAATATCCGGCGAAGCATGTTACATATCCCAGGGGTCATCGGGGAATGAAGGCGTGTCGTTGAACGTGTCGTTTAGCATGGCCGGTTCGTTCATCCAGGGCTGCTCGAGATCCTGGTGCTGTTGGTGCTGTGACATTTCGTAGAGCAGGTGGGTCATCACGGCCTCAACAAGAGCATTGGTCGGAGGTTGCTGAAATTGATCCCAGCCTCCGTTATTGGTGCGTGTCCAATTTCGTTTTGGCTGGGCCTTGGCGCGCAATACCAGCCAGGCGATCACGATCACGGCAGCCAGACCGGCGACTATCACAAGCGCCACAGTGACAAGCGAAACCAGGTTACCAGTGCTGGCAATCTGTGCCGCGCGGCTGGCTTCGATTGCGGCCTGGGCCTGCTGGGCAGTCGTGTAGGACTGGGAAACGGAAGACAGGCTGAAAAGAAAGACTACCAAAAATAGGATAACAACGAGTAGGATTTGCATAGCTATCCCTCCTGCAAAACACAAACAATAGGCGCGTTGAGACAACAGCAGTGCGCTGGGGGAAAAATACGCTTCGGTTTATCAGAACAGGAGATGATAGATTTGTGCCCACCCGACTTTTTCAGGTGGCACAAAAAGGCACAAATTGTGTTCCAAACAACACGTAATTGTACGAACTTATTAAATCCCCTAAAACGTGTACTAACAGGATAGCCGTCAAAATCCTCTTGGTCGCTGGTTCGACTCCAGCCGGGCCCACTAAATATAGCGGTGCACAACTCCATAGCCCCCATATCTGGGGGTTTATGGTTCCTAAAACGTCTATATAGAATATATGTTCTAATAACATTTGCAGTAAAATTGCAGTAGTAGGTGGGAGCCCAGTTCGGAGGAAAGAGTATCGCTTGTGCCTGGACGGCAGCAAACCTGTATGGGTTTGCTGCCGTCCTTTTCGATTAATCACAAACCAATCAAGGACAAAACCATGAAAATCATCACCATTGCCAACCAAAAAGGTGGCGTAGGAAAAACCACATCTGCGGTGACCCTCGCTCACGGTTTGGCACTAACCAGACAGCGCGTTCTGTTGGTGGATCTCGATCCACAAGGACACGTAGCCTTTGCCCTGGGCGAGGAAAAGGCTCCCGGCCTGTATCGTCTCATCGTGGATGAAGAACCCATCGAAAAGGTTGCCGTGTGTACCCGCGAAAACCTGGATATCATACCCGGCGATAAGCGCACGGAAAAGCGGTGCGAACTTGACCGTTGCTAACCTAAAAATGGCTATTCTGGAAGGAGCTTAGCCCTGGTAAACACTCAACAGGGTATTCATGCTGTATTAAAAGGCAATGCAGCCGAAGCCCAACGACTTGGCAAAGAAGGGCTTGCTGTCATGCGGGATGGAGGTGCTCCGCTATCAATAGCAAGGGCTTTATGCAGTCTTGGGTTCATCGCCTGTCATCAACAAGATTATGGCAAGGCACAAGAACACTATTTCGAAGCGCTGAAAATTCTTACGCCGACCGAATTACGCGGCTTTGATTGGGCAGTTATATGGGCGGGGCTGGCACACGCCTTCATTCGGCAACCCGCGACTATAGCGTGCGGCGTGCAACTTGCCGCAGTCATCGAAAAGATTCTGAAAGATATGGGTGCAGCGCTGTGGCCCATTGTCCGCGTGCAGTTTGATGAAGCGCTAACATTTGCGAAAGAAAGTCTGGGCGAGGCGGCGTTCCAGCCCGTGTGGGAGACGGGTCAGAAGTTTTCAATGGAAGAGGCGATTGCGTTAGCGGGGTAGAAAGCCGAATGATGGAGTCAAAATATTCTGGAGATGCGCAGAGTCTCTTACGAAGATTCACCGCCTTCCTCAACATCGATGCAGGCGAAGAACGCCCGGTCAGCTTGCTGGCCTTGCTGTACTTTGTTCTCGCGCTGGGCTTCGTCTTTGTACAGTCCATGGCGTTTGGCGTCTTCCTCACCGAGTAAGGCGTGGGAGGTCTACCGTACTCCTACATCACCATCGCCATTTTCGACTTGTTGGTGGTAGTGCTTTATATCAGGCTTGGCGGACGGGTTTCGTTTTCAAAATTACATTTTATCAACCTGATCTTTTTGGCTTGCGCCAGCTTGCTGATCTGGCTCGCATTGAAATCTCCGCTCTATCACGTCACCGCCTTCATTCTGCCATTATGGTTTCAGATCATCCTCAATCTCGGCAACCTCGCGGTCTGGCCCCTTGCGGGCAGTCTCTTTGATTTTCGGCAGGGCAAACGACTCTTTCCGTTATTGGGCGCAGGTAACTGGCTGGCAAATATCATCGGCGCTCTGTTCATCCCTGCACTGGTGAAAGCCGTTGGCGCTACAAATTTAATGCTGTTGGCAGGCTTCAGTTTTGGCGCGGCGCTTTTTATTTTGTGCTTCATCACATAGACCTAACTGCAACCGAAAACGGATGCGCCTAAAACTGCACAACGCACAACCCGCCCAGCCAAACCACAAACAGGCATCTTCAAAGACCGCTATGTGCTTTTGATCTTTGCCTACACAGTGTTGTGGTGGGTGGCCTTCTTCTTTGTGGATAACATCTTCTACGATCGCGCCTTCGTCCAATTCCCCGATGCAAATCAACTCACCGCTTTTATAGGACGCCTGCTCTCGATCATCGGCATCGTCGCGTTGCTCTCCTCGACCGTGGTGACAGCCGTGTCATTGCCCGCTTCGGACTCCGCGTGGGCTTGCTTGCCATGCCGCTCCTGGTGATCCTCAGCCTCGGTATACTCGCCCTCAGTGGCAGCACGGGAGTGTCTTTGTTCATTGTTCTTGCGGTCAGCGCCTTTGCAAAACTGAGCAACGTGGCATTCGGGTTCTCAACCTCGCAATCGGCGAACGCCATCGTCTATCAATCTCTGCCCGATACCACCCGCGAACGGATTTAAGCCACTGCCGAAGGG
>JBBRWF010000474.1:0-4008 GCA_038249405.1 Anaerolineales bacterium | reverse complement strand
TGTGTAATTGATTTGACTAACCAGCAAGTATTGACAGTAAGCTAAACGGGTAACGCGTTCTTTTTTCGGTATCATTTTGTAACAATAACCGTTTTTTCATCTACCGTCAATTTGTTCATCTTGCGTAAGTCCTAACTATAATGCTTTCACGGTATCCATGCAAAATTGATTTCTTGTTAGTTTTAATGCAACCGAATCTGATTCGTTTGCATTAAAACTAACTGAGCAAATTACGGTTTCAAAAACACCTACGAATCGAACATAAAAACAAATGCCGCTGGTTATCCAGCGGCATTTTGAGTGGGTGAACTACTTTTCTTCATTCTAAATATACGATATTCGATTCGCCATGCCACGCAAACGATTACTAAAACATCGCCACAATCCCAATCACCAGCGGCACCATCATGGCTGCCAGCATGGGGATAAAGAAATAGATGGTGGTTGGCAGCAGCAACTTGTTGTCCAGATCAGCCGCGTCCCGGCGCACTTCGGTTCGGTACTCGCGTGCCAGCATCCTGGCCACACTCGACATCTGGGCCGGACCTTCGGCACCCTTCTGCCCGACCAAATCGGCCTGAGCCGCGAAAGACGAGAGATGCGGCATGCCCAGCACATCCACCTGATCGCGAAACACGCCGCGCACCCCGGACCTGGAAAGCATCAGACGGTTGCTGGTGCCCGCGATTTCGCCAGCCTCGCGCAAAATTACGCCCAGCGGACCGGGCAGGCGACCAGCGCGGATCAGCGCCTGGTCGGCGGAGATCCCTGCGGCCATCTCACCAGCCACAAATGCGGCCGCTTCCGGCAGGCAGCGGCGCACATCCGAGCGCACCTTCTCAGATGTATTATGCAGGCGCATATAGGGAAGGTAAGCCAGAAAGCCAATCGCTCCGAGCGTGAATGGGCTGATACCCAACCCAATCACCCCCAGCACACCCATGCCGGCATACATGATGGATTGCCCCAGCACCGCGGCGACACTGTCACCGTCATACTCCCCACCGATCTGCGCCCAGCGCAGGTCAGCCGCCCAGACCGCCAGGTCAAGCCCGAGCCGGGCGATCAACCCATCGCCGAGTTTATCGGAAAGCGATGCTTGCTGCCCGCCAAACTTATCCAGTCTGGAGGTTGCCGAGCGCGAAAACGAGAAATCGATGCCATCCAGAAGCAGGAAAGCCAGCAGCGCCATAAGACCGGCTGCCAAAAAAGGAATTAACGTTGAGATTGCAGCCATCTTTACACCGCCTCGTCGATCATCTTATTAATTTGAGTCTGTCCGAAAATCACCATCAGCAGGATCAGCATGTAGGCAATTTGCACCAGGGGACTGGAGACTGTCTCCTGCATGCCTTTCGTGCGCGCGAAGATGCCCATCATGGCAACTGTCGCACCCATCAGGATGTTCACCAGCCCGCGATTTGCATCGCCAGTCGCACGGGCATCCACGCGCGCATCCAGGACAGTCTCCAGGTTCTCGGCTGCCGCGATAAAGGCATGGGTGTAGCCCGAGTCACCCGTCTGCCACATGCGGTGGATCAGCTCGACCACGATACTCAAGGACGGCGAGTAATCCGCCGCTTCACGCGCCACGGCATCCAAGCCACCCGCACCCGACTCATGCATGGTTTCGAGTAATTCCATCAACCAGCGCCTGAGCGGGCCGTTGGAGCGCAGGGTTTCTGAAACCGACTCGACCGCCGCGATCACATTGGGCGCGGTCTGGAAGGTCGCCGAGAGACTGTTGAGCAAGGTCGGGATCTCGCTCTCGACCTCCGAGCGCACCTTGTTCCAGGCCTGCTGGACAAAACCGTTCAACAGGATATAGCCAGCCGGGAACCCAACCAGAGCGGTCAGAAGCGGTAGACCAATGATCTGTAACCCGACAAACAAGGCTCCGCCCAATGCAGCCCGCGCGATCCACAGGTAAAAGACTTCACTCCCCGCCACATCGATGCCAACAATGGAGAAGGCCACCCGCAGACGGTGTTCTTCACCGCCAAAGGCCACCTTTTCAGCGGCTCGCTGGTCGCTGCGTCGCTGGGCAAAGGCATCCAACCGCGTGGAGCTGCCACGTCTGGAAATCACTTCAGCCAGCGGGGAAAGTGCGAAATAACCCGCCAGCGCTACGGCTGCCGCACCCAGAATGGGGATAAGACCGCGCGACAAAATCAGAATATCATTCAGGAATGTGTTCAAGTACTACCTCCTTCAATGGTTGTTCAGCAAAACTGCGGAACTGTTTTTCGATCTGCCCCAGCAAATCCATGCGACTCTCATCGTCACCTGACAGGTGATAGAGCGTGCTGAATTCGATGTTTCCGCCACGCAGCACTTTATTGAGCGACCATACTCCGATGATGCGTCTTCTGCGCTTGCCGTGTTCGTCCAGCCGGAAACCAACCTGCACAACCACGTCAATCGCTTCGGCGATCAGTTCCTTGGCGGGTGCCGCCTGCACGTTGACATCCGCCCAGAGCATGGCCGTCATGCGCTTGACCATCGCCTCCGGGCTTTCGGCGTGGTAGGTGGATAGCCCCGGATGGTCGGACATCTGCGCCCGAAAGAGCGCATTGATCGGATCGCCCTTGCGCATTTCACCCACGATCAACCAGCGTGGCGACATACGCATGGCGTCATCCACCCCGTTGGCCAGGGTATAGGCTGGAACCGTCGAACCAACCTGGGCCGGTCTTGCTTCCAAACTGACCACATCCGGTTGCGAGAGCCAGATCTCTTCCGGGTCTTCGATCTTCACCACCCGGGCCGATGCCGGAATGCCGTTGGCTAAGGCCGAGAGCAGGGTTGTTTTCCCGCTGGCCGTGCCGCCGATGACCAGAATGCGCATGCCGGCCGCGACCGACTCCACCAGCATCTGGACAACCTTTTCAGGTGCCATCTGCCACTCGATCAGCTTGCTGGGCGGCACCGGACGCGGCTCAAACAAACGCACGTTGATGGATGGGTACCCTTCGCCAGGTGCAATGACCGGGTGCAGGATCTTCAGGCGCGCTCCACCGGGCAGTTCCGGCGTGCGCGGGATCTTGGCATCCACAGACGGGCTGGCCTCCGAGACGGCGCGCCCCAGTGGCGCAAGCAGAGTCTCCACCGCGCGCCAGACATCGGTTTGCGAAGGGTGAATATCGAGCAGTGTGAAATCCTGCTCGCCCTTTCTCACCACCCAGACCGTGCCGTTCGGGTTGATCGCGATCTCCGAGTAACCGGAGTCGAGCCTGAGCATCGCTTCCAGGAAACCAAGACCGCCAACCCTGGCCGCCACTTCGCGGGCGATCATTTGCATGTCGTCCGGGTGGTCCTGGAGGCCCATGCGCACCAGTTCGTTTTGGACGCCCTGCACAGCGCGCGGGAAGATGACTTCACGGCTGCGCAGTTCAGCCAGGGGAACACCCTTGAGTGAATTGCAGACGGATTCAACAATACGCTCACGTTGTTCAGGCGCAAGCGGGGGAATGATCATGTTCCACATGGCTTAGCCCTTGCTCCTGATCTTGATCGGCCCAAGCGACCAGACTTTGCCGCCGTCCGCTTTCGCCCCATTGCCGGCGACTACCGTCCCAAACATGGCATCCGCAATACGGTGGATGGGACGCGCGAACTCATCCGATGCATCCAGCGCCGGACGTCCGGCATCCTGGGCTGCAGACAAGTCCGGGATAAAGGGGATGACAGCCGAGACCGGTGGAAAGCCCAGGTTCAGCCCGGCCTTGCGGCTGGCTGAGTCGGCGGCGCGATGCCATTCGTCTGCGGTGAGCTGGCCGTTGACACGCTGGTTCAAGACCACCAGCACGTTGCCCGGATTGATGCGGTGCTGCCCGGCCGCCTGCTGGGTCACGGTCCGGAAGGCCTCGACCGAAGACCAGACATCTGAGAGCGTTGCCCGACAAACCAGCACCCAGGTGTTGGAGGCCGAGATCGCTGCCGGTGTGGCTGACCCAGAAACAGGCGTGTCCAGAAAGATGGCTGCATACCCGGAATAGGCCGCCGAAG
>JBBRWF010000473.1:0-4020 GCA_038249405.1 Anaerolineales bacterium | reverse complement strand
GTACAGGGTGTTGATGATCTTCAAGCTCAAGCGGTAAAAGACTTCGGCCCCGGAGATTACATCCCGTTGATGGTAGTCACCTACTGGACCTTCCGCATCATGATGGCTTTTGGTTTAGTGATGATGGGTGTGACCGCCTTCTTCGTTTGGGCCAATGCCCGCGGCGATATCACCAGGGCCAAATGGATGAAATGGGCGCCCTGGCTGCTGCTGCTGCCTTACCTGGCAAACGCCAGCGGCTGGCTGCTGACTGAAATGGGCCGCCAACCCTGGATCGTCTATGGCCTGCTCAAGGTAGAAGACGCTGTTTCTCCCAACCTGACCATTGTAGACCTGTGGATCTCTCTAATCGGCTACACTCTGGTTTATGGTTCCCTGGCAGTCGCCATGGTGTACCTGATGAAGAAATATGCCGTCGCTGGCCCGGATGCCGCCATGCACGAATCGGTGGATGTCGCGCCGTCACTCGTTGGGTCGCAAGACTAGGCCTGGAGAAAATACTATGTCATACGAATTCCTGCAAATACTCTGGTTCATCCTGATCGCTGTCCTGTGGATCGGTTTCTTCTTCCTGGAAGGCTTTGATTTCGGCGTAGGAATGCTGCTGCCCTTCCTCGGCAAAAAAGACGAAGAACGCCGCGCCATCATCAACACCATCGGCCCCGTCTGGGATGGAAATGAAGTCTGGCTGCTGACAGCCGGCGGCGCAACCTTCGCGGCCTTCCCGCACTGGTATGCAACCATGTTCAGCGGTTTCTACCTGGCGCTGTTCCTGCTGCTGGTTGGCCTGATCATCCGAGGTATTTCATTCGAGTACCGCTCCAAAGATGCCTCACCCAAATGGCGCAACACCTTCGATTGGATGATCGCCATCGGCTCATTCCTATGCTCCCTATTGCTGGGAACCGCCTTCGCCAACCTGGCGCGCGGCGTGCCGATCGACGCTCAAAAAATGTTTACCGGCAACCTGTTCACTCTGCTTAACCCTTACGGCCTGCTGGGCGGCCTGACCACGGTTTCCATTTTCCTGCTGCACGGCGCCAACTTCCTGGGCATCAAGCTCGAAGGAAAACTGCGCCAGGACGTTAATGTGCTTGCCAAAAAGCTGTGGATCGCTGCTTCCGTCCTGTACATTGGCCTGGGTATCTTTACCTATGCGGCTGGCTTCTGGGCGCGCGGATTCATCGACCCTGGCATTGCGCCGATCGCGGCAGTCGCTGTTTTGCTGGTGGCTGGCTATTTCATCAATAAGAAAATGGAAGGCTGGGCCTTCATCATGGTGGCACTTAACATCGTGCTGACCCAGGTGACTTTCTTCAGCATGACCTTCCCCAATGTCATGCTCTCCACCACCGACCCTGCTTTTAGCCTTACGATCTATAACGCTTCATCTTCACAATACACCCTGACCGTCATGTCTGTGGTAGCCCTGATCTTCGTTCCGATCATTCTTGTTTACCAGGGTTGGACCTACTACATGTTCCGCAAACGCGTTTCCACCGATAAAAAGTCCCTGGTTTATTAAAGTTAGCGCCCCCCAAAGGCTCAATAACCTTTGGTGGGCGTCTTTTCCACAACACCCTTTCCCAGCCGAATTTTAGTGACAAAAACCTGTCATTTATCCTATGATTGTCATACGATGTGATCTGGGGCGTTGACTCAGCGCACAAAACGTCTTATACTATTGTGTACAGAGGTTACCCATTCATGCGCTTTTATCAAACTTACTCGGTAAAAATTTTCTAAAAGGCACGCGCCTGTCTGCGTGCCTTTTATATTTCTCTGGAAAAAGGAGAGTAAAAAAAATGGATTATGGGATGATTGGAAAGATCGAGAAAGCCAAGCGGTATGCAGAAGATCGTAAGAGATTCCGCTTCAATAAGTTTGACGTAACCTTCCACGGTGATAACAATGAACACCATGTTTTGTTTGAAGACGGTGCCTTTCAATGCGACTGTGAGTTTTTCCTCACTCACAAACGCTGCGGACACACCATGGCACTCGAAATCCTGCTTAAAGAGATGATCCCGGTCACACAAGAACAGTAAACACAACCAAATACGTGTTGCCATGCCCAAAAGGTCATTACAGCCTTTTGGGCTTTTTTTTCAGGTAAAATACATAGCATGACCCATCAAATTTCTCGCCGCGATTTTTTAAAAATATCCGGGACCGGCCTGGGCGCAATTGCCCTGGCTCCTTACATGCCGCCGTTGGAAGAATTTCCTGACGGCACCATCATCCGCGTGGCAAGCAGCGGCCTGAAAGATAAAGGCATCCCCATTTATTACAAGCCAAACGATACCAGCGGGATTGTCAGGATGGTATTCCGTGATGAGCTTCTCAACGTATATGAAGAAGTCAACTCGGGCACACCGGGGTACAACCCGATCTGGTATCGCGTTTGGGGCGGCTTTGTGCACCGCGCCCGCATGCAAAAAGTACAATATAGCTACAACCCAATTGTTCAGACCATCCGCGAAAAAGGTCAACTGGCCGAAGTGACAGTGCCTTACACCCAAGCCATGCGCTTGGTTGGCAAAAACTGGCAGCAGGTCTACCGTTTATATTACAGCACAGTGCACTGGGTGAAAGCCGTGGAAGCCGGGCCGGATGGACAACCCTGGTACAGCGTTCTGGATGAGCTGCTGGATATTACCTACAACGTCCCGGCCAGTCACCTGCGCCTGATTGCGGATGAAGAAATCACCCCGATTTCTCCCGATGTCCCTTTTGAGCAAAAACACATAGAGGTTTCGCTTGCAACGCAAAGGGTAAATTGTTTTGAAGGCGACAAGAACGTATTCTCCACCATTATTTCATCCGGGCGCGTCAATGACTTTCCGGGGCCAAACGGCATTCCTACCACCACCCCGTCAGGAACCTTCCATATTAACGTCAAGATGCCGTCCAAACACATGGGCAGCGGCGACCTGGCATCCGCTGCCGATATTGGAGCTTACCAGCTGCCCGGCGTTCCCTGGACAACCTTTATCCAATTCCAGGGGCGCTCTTTCCAGGGGCATGCTTTTCACGGCACCTACTGGCACGATAATTTCGGTGTACCCATGAGCAGCGGCTGCATCAATATGCGCACCGAAGAAGCCAAATGGTTATTCCGTTGGTGCCTGCCCGCTGCGCCAGCCAGCGATATCGACCCCCTGACGCTCGACAAAAAAGGTTTCGGCACCCCCGGAATCGTCACTGCTTAATATGCCTGTCCTGCACTGGAACGGAAAAAGCCTGCTCCCCGCTCAGCCCGCCACGCTGACGCTTGACTCGGTCACCTATCCAGGCGGAGCAGGATGGCCCGCAGCCATCCCCAAAAACCAGCTCTACCTGGGCGACAATCTAGCGGTCATGACCGCCTTACTGCCCCAATACGAGGGGCGTGTAAATTTAATTTATGTAGACCCGCCATTTTTCACCAACCGGCACTTCACCGCCCGCATCGGCCGAGGCGAAGATTCGCGTAAACCACGCGAATGGCAGCTGGCAGCCAGCTACACAGATCATTGGGAAAATCTGGACGCTTATATCGACTTCCTTTACCAGCGGCTGGCGTTGATGTACCGCCTGCTGTCTCAAGGTGGAACGCTGTACGTGCACCTGGATTGGCACGCAGATTCTTACGCGCGCCTGCTGTTGGATGAATTTTTTGGGGCGGAAAATTTCCTGAATGAAATCATCTGGACCTACCACGGCCCATCCCCCATTCGCTCAGCCTTCAACCGCAAGCACGATACCATCCTGGTGTACACAAAAGGTCCCCAATACACCTTTAATGCGGATGCAGTCCGCGTGCCGTATGACAAAACCACAGTGAAAACCTTTGCTTCCTCAACCAGGGCAGGCTTTGGCAAAGTACCCGACCTTGAGCGCGGCAAAGTCCCCGAAGATTGGTGGTATTTCCCCGTTGTTGCGCGCATGCACAACGAACGCACGGGCTACCCAACCCAAAAACCAGACGCGCTCATACACAGGAACATTCTGGCATCAACAAACCCAGGCGATCTTGTG
>JBBRWF010000472.1:0-4054 GCA_038249405.1 Anaerolineales bacterium | reverse complement strand
TGAAGTGTACGTGTTGAAGAAGGAAGAAGGCGGACGACACAAAGCTTTCTTCACGGGATACCGCCCGCAGTTCTACATCCGCACGATGGACGTGACCGGTGACATTACCCTGCCTGAGGGCGTGGAAATGGTTATGCCGGGCGACAACGTGAACCTGACTGTAGAATTGATTGTACCGGTAGCCCTCGAGCAGGGCCTGAAGTTTGCCATCCGCGAAGGTGGCCTGACTGTGGGCGCTGGTGTTATCACCAAGATCATTCAATAAATTGAAAGTTAGGTAGTAAGATGGCTTCCAAGAAAAAAGATGTCCGCCCGACGATCACACTTCAATGCGGTGACTGCAAAGAACGCAACTACACCACTCAGAAGAACCGCCGCAACGATCCAGGTCGTATGGAATTGAGCAAGTACTGCCCGCGCTGCCGCAAGCACACTGCCCATCGCGAAACGAAGTAGAATTCGTAGGGGCGCATAACTTGCGCCCCTACTTTTCCTAGGCCAGTAGCTCAATTGGTAGAGCACTCGTCTCCAAAACGAGTGGTTGTGGGTTCAAGTCCTGCCTGGCCTGCCAGTAAAATAAGCGAGACGCCGTCTCCCCCGAATAGGGGTATACGCGAGGCGGCGTTTTAGCCGTGAGAACAAGGAGCGTAAGTTGACAGACATAAAGGACAGCGCTATTGGTCGTTTTTACCGCGAGACAGTTGGCGAACTTCGAAAAGTGAGTTGGCCTACTCGTGCTGAAGCCATTAACCTGACCACCATTGTGCTTGTGGTGTTGGTCGGCATGGCCCTTTTCCTTGGATTAATTGATCTCATTGGTGAGACTTTGCTGCAAATGGCATTGGGCGTTTAGTTCCGAAAGCTGAGGCTCCTATGAGCAAGCACGACCCTGAAGAATTGGACCGCACAAAACACGAGACCAAAACCTCTCCCTCGAATGCTGAAAAGTCATCCGGGGCTGCTATGCCTGTTGAGTCCACAGATGGGCCTGCGTGGTATGTAGTGCATTGCTATTCCGGGTATGAGAATAAGGTTCGTCATAACCTGGAGCAGCGCATCGAAACCATGGGCATGAAAAACAGTATTTTCGATGTTGTTGTTCCTACCCAGGAAGAGATTGAAGTCCGCGATGGCAAACGCCGTGTAGTGGAGCGCCACATCTTCCCCGGATATGTGCTGGTTAAAATGGCTCTGACAGAAGAGTCCTGGTATGTGGTGCGTAACACTCCTGGAGTCACCGGTTTTGTGGGCATGGGTACTCAGCCTACCCCGCTGCGCCCCGAAGAAGTAAATCAGATTATCAAGCGCATGGAAGCCGAAGTGCCCACCGTCAAGGTGAGCTTTAAGGTTGGAGAACGCGCTCGTATCGTGGATGGGCCTTTCAATGATTTCCGTGGCATAGTTTCAGAAATTGATATGGAGCGCAATAAAGTGCGCGTAATGGTCAATTTCTTCGGCCGCGAAACACCCGTCGAACTGGATTTTCTACAAGTTGAGAAAGCGTAACCTGCCAACAGGCTGGTTACTTGGGAGGGTGCTCCCCAATCACCCGCTAAAACCACAACGTACCTGGGCAAGAAGCCCTGGCACAAGGAGTATGTATGGCTAAGAAACTCAAAGCAGTTGTTCGTCTCCAGTTGAATGCTGGAAAAGCCAATCCGGCGCCTCCCGTAGGCCCCGCGCTGGCCGGTCACGGCCTGAACATCATGGCCTTTTGCAAGGAGTACAACGCCCGTACTTCCAACCGCCCCGGCGAGTTGATCCCGGCGGAAATCAGCGTGTATAGCGATGGATCCTTTACTTTCATCCTTAAGACATCCCCCGCGGCCTTCCTGATTCGCAAAGCCGCCGGTGTGGAAAAGGGTTCCGGCGTGCCGAATAAAGACAAAGTCGGCAAGCTGACCCGCGCCCAGGTGAAACAAATCGCCGAAACGAAGATGAAAGATCTGAACGCCATTGATGTCGATGGCGCAATGAAGCAGATCGAAGGCACAGCCCGCTCAATGGGCATTACGATTGTTGAATAAATTCTGGTGGGAGGGCTGTTACCAACAGCCCGTTTGCACCACGGAGGCTTAAATGGCGAAACACGGAAAGAAATACCTGGCCGCTCTGGCTAAAGTAAATATTGATGAGTTGTACATGCCGCAGGATGCTATGGCATTGGTCAAGGAAACCTCCTTCACCAAATTTGACGGCACAGTGGAAGTCCACTTACGCATGGGTCTCGACCCGCGCCAGGCCGACCAACAAGTGCGTGACGTAGTCGTACTGCCGCATGGTCTTGGCAAAACAGTCCGCGTTGTAGTTTTTGCGCAGGGCGATGGTGCCGTTGCTGCTCGCGCAGCGGGTGCGGATGTGGTCGTGGATGATGACGAAACTTTCGCCAAAATCCAGGGTGGCTGGCTCGATTTTGATGTAGCCATTTCCACCCCCGACTTGATGGGTAAGGTTGGCCGCCTGGGTCGTGTACTCGGTCCGCGTGGCTTGATGCCTAACCCCAAGGCTGGCACAGTGGTACCCGCTTCGGATATCGCTCGCGCAATCAATGAAGCCAAGGCGGGACGTGTTGAATTCCGTCTGGACAAGACCGCCAATATCCATGTGCAGGTTGGCAAAGTATCTTTCGAGATCGAAAAACTGATTGAAAACTTCGCCGCCCTTATGGAAGCCATCAAAAAGGCTCGTCCTTCTGGCGCAAAAGGTTTCTATATCCGGCGCATTACCCTGGCTTCCACTATGGGCCCTGGTGTCAAAGTGGAACCGAACGCCGCTCAATCTATGCACGCTACCGAGTAAATTCTTACTCGTTACGTTGAACTGACAAACAACTTCGCCAAAGACGGCGGGTGTCCCCCTTACGGGATGACTTAATTCCCTGCCCAGGTAGAAGACTGAGAGATTTTTCCCCAAGTCTTTGCCTGGCGTTTGTCAGGCAAAGACTTTTAAGGAAAGGAGGTAAAAACTTTGGCTCTCACACGACAGAAAAAAGAGCAAGTGCTTGCTCAGTATCAGGAATGGATCGATAAAAGCCAGGCCGTTGTGCTGGTGGAATACACCGGCATCAAGATGGTTTCGTTGGACCTTATTCGCGCCAAACTGCGCGATACGGGTGGTGAATTTCACGTTATCAAGAATACATTCGCCCGCAAGATCTTTGAAGCCAACGGGATGACTGTCCCCGCTGACTACCTGAAGAAAAGCACTGCTGTCGCTTTTGCATTCTCAGACGCTGCCGCTACCACGAAGGCGTTGACTGAAGCAACTCTAAAGATGGAAGCAATCAAGCTAAAGGGCGGTTTCCTGGGCAAGCAGGCACTTAGTGTCGCACAGGTTAAATCCCTTGCTGAATTGCCCCCACTGCCGGTTGTTCGCGCACAGTTGCTGGGTACCTTGCAAGCTCCGGCTGGCAAGCTCGTCCGAACAATCGCCGAACCTGCCCGCTCGCTGGCATCTGTATTCCGGGCATATTCAGACACAGCCCAGGCTGCTGCCTAGCGTTACGCCGCAGGAATTTCCGCTCAAATTAATATTTTCTCTGAAAGTAAGGAGTTCTTAAGAAATGGCTGCTAATCTCGAAAATCTGGTTGAAGAACTGAGCAAGCTCTCCGTTTTGGAAGCTGCTGAACTTGTCAAGGCTCTCGAAGCCAAGTGGGGTGTTTCCGCCGCTGCGCCTGTTGCTATGGCCGCCTCTGCTGGTCCTGCCGCTGCTGCCGAGCCCGTTGAAGAAAAAACCGAATTTGATGTGATCATCAAAGAAGCTGGCCCCAAGAAGATCGAAACCATCAAGGTCATCCGCCAGCTGACCAGCCTGGGCCTTGGCGAAGCCAAGACCATGGCAGAAACCGCTGGTGGCAAGGTTCTGACCGGTGTAGGCAAGGAAGCTGCTGCCGATGCCAAGAAGAAGCTCGAAGAAGCCGGCGCTGTCATCGAAATTGCCTAGTTTCTGAATTGAAATACAAAAAAGACGCTCCCTTGCGGAGCGTCTTTTTTGTTAATCCCCCACCGTAAGTGTTCTTTTGGCTTGCATCCGGTGGGTTCTGCTTGTTACATG
>JBBRWF010000471.1:0-4062 GCA_038249405.1 Anaerolineales bacterium | reverse complement strand
GTCGCGATTCGAATGTTTATGTGATCCTATTGACGGCCCGTTCTGAAGAAACCGACAAAATCGTGGGTCTTTCGGTGGGCGCGGATGACTATTTAACCAAGCCTTTCAGCCCGCGCGAACTGATCGCGCGCATCAAAGCCGCCTTGCGCCGCCTCCAAATCGGCAGTTTGCCTTCCGATGCTGCCTCTCCGCTCATTTTCGCGCACCTGCGGATTAACCCAGCCGCCCGCAGGGTATGGGTAGATGAAAACCCGATTGACCTCACCACGGTTGAATTTGATCTGCTGCTGGCGCTGGCGCAGCACAGCGGCATGGTCATGAGCCGTGAACAACTACTAGAAAAAGCCTGGGGCTATGACTATTACGGAGATACACGCGTGGTAGACGTGCACATCGGGCATATTCGTCAAAAACTGGGGAATGAAGGTTCTATCGAAACGGTTCGTGGGGTTGGCTACCGCTTCGAAGATAGGTAGGTGACGGCATGGTGCAATTCTTTCGTTCTCATTTAGCCTGGAAACTTTTCTTGTCTTACGTGGTCGTGGTGCTGGTCGGGGTGGTTGTCCTGGCAAGCGCCGCGCGCTTCTCCTTACCGTCTGCTTATGCGCGCCATCTGGCCGGCATGAGCGCGATGATGGCGGGTAATTCGATGATGGGCAATGCCCAGCAATTGGAACAAGAATTATTTGATGGCTATCAGGCTTCGGTCATCGAAGCGCTTTCGCTGGCGACCGGAGCCGCCTTAATCGCCGCGGTATTGGCTAGTTTTTTCATCAGCCGCCAGGTGGTCGTCCCCATCCAACGCATGATGGCGCTCAGTCGCCGCATCGCCGAAGGCGAATATAGCCAACGCCTGGATATTGCCGGGGATCTGCAAAAAAACCAGGTGGATGAGTTGGGTCAAATGGCGCTGCGTTTCAATCAGATGGCCGATAAACTGGAAAAAACCGAAACCATGCGCCGACAGTTACTCGGGGATGTATCCCATGAACTGCGCACGCCTTTGACGGGCATCAAAGGCTATATGGAAGGGTTAATCGACGGTGTTCTGCCCTCCACCCCAGAGACCTTTCAACAAGTCTACCGTGAAGCGGACCGATTGCAGCGCCTGGTGAACGACTTGCAGGAATTGAGCCGGGTAGAGGCTGGCGTTTTCCAACTGCGCATCCGTCCGGTTGCGATCACCAGCCTGATGGATACCGCGGTGAATTATCTCAAGTTCCAGTTCGAAGAAAAGGGGATTGCACTCGAGAAAAGTATCCGAGCTGACCTGCCGAACGTCATGGCAGATCCAGATCGCATCTTGCAGGTCTTGACCAACCTGATCGGAAATGCCCTGCAATACACGCCTTCCGGCGGCACGGTTCGGATCGATGCAGTTCAAAAACAAAATGAAGTGCAGATCTCCATCACCGATACCGGCATTGGCATCGCCGCTGAAGACCTGGTCTACATTTTTGACCGCTTTTACCGCGCCGATAAATCTCGGGCGCGCGCCAGTGGAGGAAGCGGGATCGGACTGACCGTTGCGCAGGCCCTGGTGAAAGCACAACACGGGCGCATTTGGGTGGAAAGCGTCGGGAGGGGGAAGGGCAGCACCTTTTTCTTTACCCTACCGCTAAGTCCTGACAGTCAATAAAACGCTTTAACGATCTTTACCGAAACTTTATATTCGCTTTAAGAATCCTTCATTTTGCCTGGTTATCATCATAAAGGTAAGGGCAACACAAATTTGATGAAATCCGGATGGAACTCCGGGAAAAGGAAGGGTAAGCATGATGGGATATTATGGATATGGCATGGGTTGGATCGGCATGATCCTGGGCCTGGTGATCGCCATTGCCGTGATCGTAGGACTGGTATTACTGATCACGTCGGCTGTGCGTCGCCAAAGTGGAAATCCTTCGCAGACCGCTTTTCAAAGTCAACCTGGCCCATCCGCCAGGGACATTGCGCAAGCGCGCTATGCCAAAGGTGAGATCAGCCGCGAAGAATATCAGCAGATCCTCACCGATTTAGGCCGTTAGGGAAGGCAGGGTAGGATGGGCTTGGGAATGTGGGGTAGCATGCTTCTGTTTTGGGCGGTTCTGATTGCTGTGGCCGTGTTCATTGTGCGTTTTCTATTCCAATCGAATGCATCCAGCAAGTGCAACGTAGCCGACGCACCCCTCTCTGCCCAACAAATTCTGGAACAGCGCTACGCCAGGGGGGAAATCACTCAGGAACAGTTTCGAACGATCCAAAAAGATTTGGAAGAAACACGGTTCCAGTAACGCTACCGCGGCCCTTTTCATCGAAAGGATTGCGGTATGTGCATTTGGCCAAGTCCGTAAACCCACGAGGAATCTTTTTTGCGTATGGGCCGAATCACGGGCGCTATGACAGGCAAAATAGCCTATTGAGGATCGAGAGCTTGTCTCTTACAATACCGTCGGTTCACATTTTATGGAATGGAGTTTCAACATGTCCAAAAACAAACCGTACCAATCAAAACAAACCCCTGGCAAACGCAGCAAACTGCCCATTTTCTTTCTGGTGGGCGGAGTAGCAATTCTCGCAATTTCGCTTTTCTTTGCCTTGCGAAAACCGGCTGCTCCTTACGTCCCTGAAGTCACCGGAAACCCCAGCATCCAGGTGGATAAAGAGAAGGTGGATTTAGGGAATATGAAACTGGGCAACACCGCACAGGTTTCGTTTGAAGTGAAAAACGTGGGGGATCAGCCGCTACGTTTTACTGAAGCACCTTATATTGAAGTAAAGGAGGGCTGTTGACCGCCTACTCCTGCCATCGGTTCGATGGTTTTAGCTCCGGGCGAAAGCACGCAAGTTTCCATGCAGTTTATGATGCATGGTGAGAGCATGGGCGGCAAGCACGACTTCAGAGTGCATCTTCCCACCAATGACTCTACCCACACCGACCTGATCGTGACCGTTCTGTCTGATTGGGTACCATAGGAAAGCATCCCATCAACTGCCTTATCGGTGATAACGAAAAGGCAAGTTGGTACAGGCAGTGTCCATGCACAAGATGGGCTGCTCGAAAGAAATATCACGCACGAAGATAAAATAAGCGATCGTTTCAGATCGTTTATCGGAGGAATATATGATTACAAAAGAAAGATCATCCGCGGTGGGGTTTTCGGACCCTCCTTTTGCCAATAGTCTATTCAACAATCCAAAATGGGCCTGGTTATGGTTAATCGCCCGGGTGTACGTCGGTTACTCGTGGTTGACTTCCGGGTTGGACAAGGCATCCAACCCGGCCTGGACACAAACCGGTGAAGCCCTCAAGGGCTTTTGGGTGCGTGCGGTGGCCGTGCCCGATGCACCGGCTCGTCCTTTGATTGCGTTCGATTGGTACCGCGCTTTTCTACAGTCGATGATCGATTCAGGCGCTTACACCTGGTTTTCGAAGCTCGTGTATATCAGTGAAATTTTGATCGGTGTGGCATTAATCTTGGGGTTGTTTACCGGCCTGGCGGCTTTCTTTGGTGGGTTTATGAACTGGAATTTTATGATGGCCGGTTCCGCCAGCACCAATCCGGTTCTTTTCACCCTCTCCATTCTCCTGATTCTGGCCTGGAAGACGGCCGGCTGGTGGGGGTTGGATCGCTTTGTATTACCAGCTTTAGGCACCCCCTGGCAACCGGGTAAGGCTTTCCGCAGAAGCCCGTCAGATATTCCTTGATCTATGGTCATTGGCGTCATCTGTCTGTTGCGATGCTACCGGATGGATAGGCCTGTTTCGTCGGTCCGGCGAAACAGGCCTATCCATCATACTCGTAGCGATAGGATCATGCGTACGTTTTTTTGCTATTGGATCTAGAGGAGTGTCGGATGAGCGCCACATCGGTGAATGCTTTCCCTTCAAAAATTCGGGTTCTTCTGGCGGATGACCACGTGGTAGTGCGCGCCGGCATTCGTCAATTCCTGGAACAGGCCAGTGATATTCAGGTGATTGGCGAGGCCAATAATGGGCGCGAAGCCTGCAAAATGATCGAGCGCGATCTCCCAGATGTGGCCGTTCTGGATATCCAAATGCCCGAAATGAGCGGGATCGAG
>JBBRWF010000470.1:0-4069 GCA_038249405.1 Anaerolineales bacterium | reverse complement strand
ACCCTTACCGATGTAAGTATCGATGGCTGTCATGGCCATGTTGGAGTCGAACTGCACATCCTGGTTGGAAAACTCAATTCCCAGTTCATCCGCCTTGGCCTTCGCACCGGCAACTTCATCCACAAACCACGGGTTGTCGCCCATCTTGTTGATGTAGGCAATCGCGATCTTACCGCCAGCAGGATTTGCTGCAGCGGGAGCATCAGTCGCAGCCGGTTTTGCAGAATTATCTGCGGGGGTGGGTGTTGACAACGGGGCGCAGGCCGCCATAAATATGGCTAGAATAATCAATAGTGTCAGGGCTTTAATCGATGTTTTGGATAACATTTCATTTCTCCTCTTGGTTTGATTTTGACGATTTGAATCTTTTTCATTTGGTTAAAAACGGCTTTCTGCAAAGAAAGATGGTTTCAACGATCAGTTCAACGTTCACCTCCTGCGCTCAGAACATTTGAGCAACAATCAACGAAAGCTAGTAACCCCCAAACTCTTTGCCAGATTGGACAAAAGCTTCCAGGTTTTCCAAAGGTGTTCCATATTCCAGGAAGTCGGCGGACTGCAAAATAAAACGTCCACCTTGTTTGCCAGTCAGAACTGTTTCGCGGGTCACTTCACGTACCTGCTCCGGGGTGCCATTTTGCAGGTATGTTATCTGGTCGACACCACCCAGAATTACATATGCGTCACCAACCAGTTCTTTGACTTTTTTCAAATCGGCATCGCCTAACACTGGTGGCGGAGAAAAAGGTTCTACTATACGCGCACCCAATTCTTTATAAGACTCAACCAGAGCCATGATCTTGCCACAATTGTGATACATGGCTGGTGTGCCGTTTTGCTGCACGAATTCGATATATTTCTTCTCAAACGGCAGGATATATTTATCGTAATTCTTTTTACCCAGGAACCCCCCTGGCACATTCCCACCAACACAATGAACATCCACCCCGGCCTCATCGATGGCACGGGTGTAATCCAGGATGCGCTCCATGGCATAGTTCATCAATTTCTCGTAAAAAGGATAATCCACCCGGTAGAGCGTGTATAACTCATCCAGATTTATGAGAAGTGATGCGTTATTAAATGGGCCATGCGGAGTCCAGGTACCGAGAATGCCATCATTCCCCAAGGCATCCCGTACTGGTTGGATACGAGACTTCACCTGTGCGGGCCACCAGGCAGGCATGCGCGGCTCGTATTCGATGACGATATCCAGGTCTTTTTCTGTCTTGACCGGTTTTTTAGTGCAAGCATAAACGAATGTGCCCGGACGCATTTCGTTAACTGAGAAATCCTGTTCCAGGTTACCCTTGGGCGTACGGATCACAGACCGATAGATCGTAGTCTTTCCGTCGTTTATTACTTCCGTTTTCGGCTCCCAGTTTTCAGTAGTTTGCGATACATCCAGCCCACCACAGTGAATGCTCAACGGATCGTTCACGTTGTATAGTAGGCGAACAAAAACATCGAAGCCAAGTTCCTTTTGGATTTCAATCACTTTCAGTTGATAGGTGAGGAAATCTTGTGGATCAACTTTGGGGTAAACTTGACTGATGAAATGTCCCTGATCGGCTATGAACAGCGTTACTGGAACGCGGTCCGGAATTTCACAATTGATAACTTTCAGAAATCGTTCACGTGAGGTTATTGTCATTGGAATTTTCCCTTCGGATAGATGCTGAATAATCGATCAATTAATCTGCTAGAGCAAAGATTTTGCAGCTTCGACAGCACGACTTGCATCAGGAGCGAACCCATCCGCACCGATTTGCCTGGCATATTCTTCAGTCACTGGGGCACCACCAATTAATACTTTAATATTTTCTCGCATACCTGCCAATTTCAATGCTTCAATGGCATCCTTCATATTTGGCATTGTGGTGGTCAGCAAAGCTGATAGCGCCAGGATATCCGCCTTTTCTTCTTTTAATTTCTCAATTAACCGCTCAGTCGGGACATCCGTACCCATATCTACGATCTCAAATCCAGCACCTTCCAGCATCATCCCGACCAAATTTTTTCCAATATCATGTAAATCGCCTCGCACAGAGGCAATTACTACTTTTCCAGCAGATTTCACACCTGTGCGTATCATGTGCGGCCGGAGAATTTCCAGCCCGGATTTCATGGCGCGAGCAGCCATTAACATTTCAGGGACAAAATATTCGCCATCTTCAAACCGTTTCCCGACCTCAGACATTGCGACGATCATACCTTCTTTCAGGATCACGCTTGGTTCAATACTGGCATCTAGCGCACGATTTACAATTTTTGAAACAGATCCAAATTCACCTTCGATAATTGCCTCATTGAGTTCTTTCAGAATTTCGTCCATTTTTCCTCTCTTATCCTTCGCACATCGTAAATTGAGTAATTAGGCTATCTAGAAACCCTGACCAACAAGGGTGGAATATTAAACAAAATAAAAATAGTGAATGAATAAAGTCTACTCAATCTTTCGGGTAATATCTCTAACAAAAGGAACATGGATTGGTAAAAAAGGTGCGATTCGTAAATTGGCTTTCCCCCAAAGTTTTCAACGTTATTTCGGTGCGAGCTACTTTTTTAGATAATCACTGGGTGCAGAACCTGTTTCCTGGCGAAATACCTTGCCAAAATAACTACTATCTGAAAACCCGACCATCTGTGCAATTTCTGTAATGTTAAAAACGCGCTTCTCGATCAGCTCTCTTGCCATATGAATACGGTAACGATTGAGATAGGCAACCGGAGTGATGCCCATTTCCTGGTGAAAACAGCGTGTCAGGTAGCGGTCGCTCACAGCCAGATAAACTGCCATGTCGCCGCGCGAAATGGGTTCAGCATAATGCTCGTGGATATAAGCCATGGCCTGGCGCACGGTGCGCGCTGCCTGGCTGCCCAGATGTCTGCTGTGGCTGAGCGCGGTTTCAACTTTATTAAGAACTTCGCTCATGCTGAAAAGACCCTTTCCTAACACCGCGGCTACACATTCCTGCAACCTCAACATATCGCTGGATGTCAGAATCTGAGCCGAGAGCACGATCACTGGCACGCTGCGGGTGGTCTCCTGGGTACGCATAATGCGCAACACTTCAAAACCGTCTACATCAGGCATCATCAAATCCAGCAGTACCAGCGATAACCGCTGTGTCTTCATGATTTCAAGTGCCTTCCTGCCGCCGTTAGCCATCAGTATCCGGCAGTTCACCAAGTTTTCCAACATACGCACATGCATGTCTAGCACGTGAGGGTCGTCATCCACTACCAGAATAGTGTGACGAGATTCGTTGTCTTTTAGTCCAAAAAGTTCCAGGGCATGTGAAAGTTCGGCGCTACCCACTGGCTTGGTCAGGTAATTCATTTCCAGCATTGCGCCATTCGAATGTTCGGCAGACAAGCTGTAAAAAACGACAGGAATTTCGCGCATATCAGGGTTTTGCTTGATAAGCTGTATTAGTTCCCAACCACGTTCTGTTGCGGGATGAAAATCAAGGACGACAGCCCCGGGCGGATTTGAAACCACCTGTGATAACCAGTCCGACTGGTCAGAGACATCCATCACTTCAACTTCAAAACCTTTTTGACGCAAGTGTCTCTGCAGGTGTAATCGATCGGAGTTGCTCTCACTGAGCAATAAAACAGTACTACTGCGATTGTCCCGAATTGTTGTAATCAACTGTGCAGCATCCGCCATTATTGGCAGGCTGAAATAGAATGTGGAGCCAGTTTCATCTATACCAGTTGAGCGTACACCGATCTGCCCACCATGCAATTCGATCAAGCGGCGCGTGATGGCCAAGCCCAATCCCATACCACCGTAGCCGCGCGCAATGCTTCGTTCAGAGCGGCGGAATTCATCGAAAATCAACGCTTGCTCTTCAACAGGAATTCCCATGCCAGTATCGCTGATTTCAACCAAAACCTTTGCTTGGGCATCGCTCGCAATGACAATCATAGACACAAAGCCTTGCGCAGTGAATTTGACCGCATTGCTGACAAGGTTCAGGATCACCTGGCGCAGGCGGGTGCGGTCACCTATCACTAGTGGCAGCCTGACGGGTATCCGTTCACGCCATTCGAGCCCTTT
>JBBRWF010000469.1:0-4081 GCA_038249405.1 Anaerolineales bacterium | reverse complement strand
GCCTGCACCTTTGTGATCGCCCGGCGTAGGAGGTCTGGCTCATCGGTCAGCGGAACACCCATGTTGACGTCGAGCACGCCGTTTCGCCAGTTCGTCACGTCCACGAAGAATATCTTTTTCATCTACGGGGATAAATTCTCCCTGCCCAGCTTCCACAATTTGCAAAATAACCCCGGCCCTGATAGGCTGTTTAACGCGTACACCCTCCGCCAGAGTTACACCTTCGGTGACAAAGCCGAGCGCTGAAATCCCCGCGGTGGAAAGTACCCACAGCGGTGAGCAGGCGCGTGCCTGCACACCAATGATGTATGGGATAGAATCGATCAAACCTGCCTGCTTGAGAGCGTTGAAGCCACGATATAGACCCACCAACAAACCGCCCTGCCCGGCAGGAACAATTACTGAAGATGGTGCACAGCCCAACTGTTCAAAAATTTCGTACGCAGCAGTGGCGTAGCCGGGGATATTCACGGGCAAATAGGCATGGCTGGCATAAGCAGGCGGTTCTTCTGCCTGACCGGGCGCAACAACCTTCTCCAACGCACGGGTCACCTCTGAGCGCGAGCCATCAATGGGATGCAATTCAGCGCCAAGAAACTCGATCTGTTGGCGTTTTGGACCGCTGGCGGCAGCAGGAGTAAATATCCCGGCTTTCATGTTGGCGCGGGCGGCATAAGCCGCAAATGAAGCTCCTGCGTTACCAGATGAATCTTCAACAGCCTCTTTCACACCACGTGACTTCAGAAATGTGGTAATCAGGGATGTACCGCGGTCTTTAAACGAACCGGTAGGATTCAGAAATTCACACTTGAAAGCCACCTGTCTCCCTGAAACATCAGACCACACCAAAGGCGTGGAACCTTCACCCAATGAAATTGCTGGGAAGTTTTCAGGGATGCCAACAAAGGCATGCCGGTACCGCCAGATTCCCGGCTGTTTACGATCAACCTGCGCGGAATCAAAGCGCCAATCTGTAATATCGAACAACCCGCCGCACTTTGGACATTTATAAGGAGTGCCGGTTTCAGGATAGGGGCGGCCGCAGTTTGTGCATAAAAATTTCATCGCAAAATCCATTCGCGTTGAAGCATAGCATACAGGAATTCGCTCCCCCATGTGGCACTTTCAACCAACCAATAACTTTCAATGTAATGCGCCTCGCGACGAAAGCCAAGGTGTTCGAGCAGGCGAACGGAGGCAGCGTTATCAACATCACAATCAGCCACCACGCGGTGCAAATCCAGTACTCTGTAGAGATAATCAAGCAATTTTTGAACGGATTCCGTAGCATACCCCTGTCCCCAGGCAGAACGAGCCAGGGTGTAACCCAGGTAAGCCATGCGCGGGTTTGATTTAGTAATATGGAAAGCCACGTCACCAATCATTGCTGCGCTTTCCCGGTGCACTATCGCTAACTGCATCCACTCTCCGGAAGTGCCAGGAATAACATTTTTCAATCTGGAAATAAACTCAAGCCCATCTACACGCAAGTAAGGCGTTTCCCAACCCTGGTAACGATAAACCTCAGGGTCGTTGCGATAGGCAAGAAATGAATCAAGATCAGCATCCTGGAATGGACGCAAAGTCAGGCGCGAAGTCTCAAGGATCAATGACATGATAGGGAAAATAGTTGGGTGAGTTAATAGAATATTTTGAGTAAAGCGCTATTCGCCTGGCTTAGGAAGGTAGTCACCTTCAACCCATTCCTCTCCCAAAGGTCCCACTTCTTTTTTCCAGACCGGGACAATTTCTTTCAAGCGGTCAATGCCAAAACGCGCGGCATCAAATACACCCGTATCACGATGGGCAGCACTACAGGCAACCAGCACGGTTGGCGTCCGCGGATACAAACGCCCAATACGCTGAACAATGGCAATTCCTTCTATCACCGGCCACCTGGCGCGGATCTCATCCGCAACCTGCTTCATCTTGGCTTCCGCCATCGGCTTATATGATTCATATTCAAGGTAAACCGTCTCGTGGGGATTATCACGCGAAGTGACTCCGCGCACCATGCCAGTGAATATCGCCGCTGCGCCTGTAGAAGGCAATGTTATGCGATCGACAAGATCGTTTAAATCGATTTCTTCTTCAGTGATTAGATATATGGTCAGGTAATTGCCTGGTACGGTCATCAAATTATCCATTCATTTCCTGAGATTCTTGAAATTTAATTACTGTGTGCATAAAACAAATCGGGCCAGGCCGCGGCTTAACCACCTGAAACAGGCGGAAAAAACGCAACTTCCGCATTCCCTTCAATTTCTGACTCATCGAAGCGATATTCATGATTGATAGAAGCAAGGCAATGTTCCATCAAACCATTTAAGTTCGGATATTTCGCAGCCAGGGTTGTCTTCAGTTCTAAGATAGTTGAACCGGGCGGCAAATCCAATTCTGTTGAGCGCATCCCGGCTTTGTCACGCAAAGTAGCGAAAAACAATACAGTTATATGGTTCAACTTGAGGTTCCTTTTTTCAATTAAGAAATATTGGCAAATTCATTCGTTGATGATATCGCCACTCTTGCCGCCATGTTTCTCAACCAGCCGGATATTCTGGATCTTCATGGTCTTTTCAGCGGCCTTGGCCATGTCGTAGATGGTTAATGCTGCCACAGAAACTGCAGTCAGCGCTTCCATCTCAACGCCAGTTTTGCCAACCGTTTTAGCGGTGGCGGTGATTTTAACACCAGGGAGTGTATCATCCAAGGAAAGGTCTACATCAACGTTAGTCAGTGCAATAGGATGGCACAAAGGAATGAGTTCGGAAGTTTTCTTGGCAGCCATGATGCCAGCTACCTGGGCCACACTCAGCACGTCGCCCTTTTTAATGGAGCCAGCCCGAATCAGTGCCAGCGTTTCAGGCCTCATCACGATTTCACCTTTCGCTATTGCAACACGAGCACTTTCATCTTTAGCGCCCACATCCACCATTTGGGCTCGGCCAGTCTCATCAACGTGGGTCAATTTAGAGGTTGTCATATTCGAATTATACCGTCATGTCACAAATCAAACTCCAATAAACACACGCAACAAACCCTTTATTGCAATGATATAATCGCGCCCTATGGATTTGAACATTGCCAGCCGCCAAACCGGCAGTTATTCTTTCACTACACCCGTTTACGAGGGACCGCTTGATTTGCTCCTGCAACTCATTGAGCACGCTGAGCTGGATATTACATCCCTCGCACTGGCAATGGTTACCGATCAATACCTGACCCACATCCGCCAGTTGGATGATGCACGACCTGATGAAATATCAGCATTTTTAGTAATAGCAGCCAAACTAATCCAAATCAAATCTGAAGCTCTTCTTCCCAGACCACCGGTGCGCGAGGTAGGGGAAGAAAATCCGGCAGAAAACCTGGCCCGCCAGCTTCGTATTTATAAACGCTTCAAAGAAATCGCCAATATGCTGGAAGAACGTGATACCCAGGGGTTGCATACCTATTTGAGGCTGGCACCGCCGCCAAAAGCCGAAGGCCGCCTGGATCTGAGCGAGATCACAATGGCAGATCTGCTCGAGGCTGCCCGTAGTACATTTATGAATGAAAAAGAAAAACAATCTTTGGGCACAGTTATTTCTGCACCCCGCGTCACAATTCGCCAAAGAATATCCTACATCACCGAAGCGCTGAAGCAAAACAAAAACTCAAGCTTCCGGAAATTACTTAATAAAGACAGCTCCCGTCTGGAAGTCGTGGTGACTTTCCTGGCATTACTTGAATTGGTGAAACGCTACCGTGTCTCGGCCCGGCAGGATACCTTATTTGGCGATATTGAAATTGAAAGATCTGACGATTGGAATCTGGAAGAAGAAATCGACCTTGAGTTTGAATAAAATAAACAGGCGAAATTGACAAACCTGATATTCGTTTCATTTCGAAACTGTGAATATCCTTTTTTTCCAGCTTAATAGGAATCCGGCAGCAAGAACACCCAACGCCGCGCCGCCACCATCAAAGACAAGCACATCTACCGGGGAGGGGTGACGCCCGGGGGTGAAGGACTGGTGAAATTCATCGCCCGCTGCATAAATCAGGGCCATAAGCACGACAAACCAGGTTTTCCCTGGCT
>JBBRWF010000468.1:0-4094 GCA_038249405.1 Anaerolineales bacterium | reverse complement strand
GCATGGGTTGCAGTAGGAAAAAGGGACTTCCCAGGTGGCTGAAGATTTGTGTTCCCCAGGGTAGTCCAATCAGGTCATCGTGTTTGACAATCCCACGATGCGTGTGCATTTCTCCACCTGCGGTAAGGGTAAAGATGAAGTGTTTGTGCCGCAGTCCGACGAGCTGAATAATGTCGCCTGCTTGTGCTTGGGTTGAGGTTAAATTCCAGGGCATAAATTCTTTCGTGTGAAATGTGTTCTTTAGATTAAGGGTTGAGCCGCTTCGCAAAAAAATCGGTGATTGCGTTATAGCAGGTGATGCGATTTTCATGTTTCAACACATCGTGGCCTTCATTTTCGAAGATCAACAGTTCAATATCCTTGCCTTTTTCGCGCAATTCGTCGACCAGGTCTTCAGACTCTGCCGCTGCAACGCGCGGATCGTTGCGCCCCTGGATCACCAGCATCGGGCACGTCATCTGGTGCAGGTACGATTTTGGCGAGCGTTCCATTAAAAAATGGTGCTCTTCTGGAATTTCGGGATTTCCAAGTGCAATCTTGAAATAAGGCTTCCAGGTCTCAGGAATGCGCTCGCTGAAAGTCAGCAAGTCGTAAGGCCCGAACATATCGCAAGCCGCTTTCCACAGGTTGCTGTGCATTCCTGCCTGGATCAGCGTCATATAACCGCCGTATGACCGGCCAACCACCGCCGCCCGGTTGACATCCAGCCGCGTGTCTTTGGGTAACACTTCTTGCATGGCGTGCACGTGATCGAGGCGGTCTTGTCCGCCCCAGTCCCGATCAACCCGCTTGGTGTAAGAAAGCCCATAACCAGTGGAGCCGCGCACGTTGGGCACGAACACAGCAAACCCGCGCAGCGTCAAAAACTGGATCAACGGCATGGAGAACCATGCGAAGTTGGGACGTTCCTGTCCTTGCGGCCCGCCATGGATGTAATACACAAGCGGGCGTGGGCCCTTGAATCCCAGTGATTCAGCGGGCAAATATAAGCGTGCTGAGATTCGCAGCCCATCAAAGGATGTAAACGAAGCATCCTCGCCTTTTGAAAGCTTCTCTTCCGGGATGCCAAGCACCTTTTCATTGGTATGCATCACAATAAAATCGCGTTTTTTGCGTTCAATGCTGTAAAGCTGGGAAGGCGATGTGGCCGTGGAGAAAGATGCCGTGAAAATATCCATTTCCTTGTTGTAATCCAGGTGCTCCAACTCACCGTTGTCCAGCGGCATTTCACCGACCACCATGTGCTTGAGCTTCATGCTCAGTTTGTCTTCATCAAACTTACCTTCATACACCATGGAACAGCCGTCAATATTGTAGCTGATCGAATATTGTTCATCGTGTAAATGTTCAACCCCGGTCATTTCCCCCGCGCCTGTGTGAAGAATGCCTTTAACCTTCACCGGCTGAATCTCGCCAGGTTTGTCGAGTGCTATGTAGCCCAGTGAATAAGTGTCTTCGAACACTGAACAGGTAACCAAAATTCCTTTTTCGCTCTGGGTAAATACGGTGGATCCCAATCCATTTAATGGGACGTTTTCACCGGCTTTGCGTTTTTCGAGCGGCTTCCCGTATAGAATAGTTTTCTTCTCACCTTCCAGCAGGGTCAAAACGCTGTCGCCTGTGATGTAACTATCACCCAATAATATTTTGGCGTGGGCAGCGTTATGTGCCATCGGGTAAGCGCCCCATTCTGATTCGGCGAGTTTGTTTAACTTGTTTTTAACCAGATCGCCTCGATATGCTTCGCTGATGGGCTTGTCCCTACGTTCGGCAGAGAAGTAAACCACATCCTGTTCAATATCGCATTGGGTTAGATGAACACGGTGATTGGCGAAGAAATTCTCGAAAGCTGGCTCCGGAAAACCCCCGTCGATTGGAATAAACATGGGCTGGTAATTTTCGTCACCGTTGTTGTCAATCATTACCAGTATTTTGCTAATGTTGGGAAATACGTAGAAGGAATACCCGCCAATTAATTCCGGATTCTGCAGTGCGATTTGCGAAGGCAGCAGTGGTTCGGGCACACTACCGCCGTAATTCATGGCGTAAAGGCTGAGCTGACCGGCAAGGTTGCTCAGAAAATAGATTCGATCACCAACAAGCTGCGGGAAGATAAATAACCGCGCTGAAAGTAGAGATTCAATCCGAGGCAGCATATTTAATCCTTTTTGATAGGTTTGATAGATATTCTATCTTACCACGAAGCGCATTAAACAAATCTTGACATACTTTTAACCATTTGATAAACTTAAATTGTATGTGGCCCGTGTTCTTTCTCTACCGTTTTAATGAAGCCGGGCGTGTCTTGCCTGGCTTTTTGCGTTTAGTCTGAATACCGTTGCCAATCTCATCCGTTTTCATAAGCAACAAGGAGCAAAGGTAACATGAGCGAACGTGTAATTGGCACGGTGAAGTGGTTTAACAGCAGCAAGGGCTTTGGTTTCATCCAGCGCGATGGCGGCCCGGATGTTTTCGTCCACTTTTCCGCCATCCAGACGGGTGGCTACAAGGGTCTTATCGAGGGCCAGAAGGTGGAATTTTCCATCGAAAAAGGCCCCAAGGGCCTGCAGGCCGCTGACGTCCGGCCGCTATAATATTTTACAGCATAGTCAAATCCCCAGTGAATGCGGGGGATTTTTTGTATTTTTCGAGTCTTATATTGTGTGCCGGGGATAGGGCACGTTCATTTTTTCTCTGTTTTCAAATTCCCGCGTAGGATTCTTATCAGGTCGCCAATGATCATAAAAACGAAACTAAAAACCGTGCCTGTCCCGGCGTTTAAATTTCCAATCCCAAAGAAGTACCAGTCAAGGTTCCAGGCCAGTGCATCCCCTAGCCAGAACCCGATCCAGGCCAGCAGGATGAAAACCAGCATCATTTTTGTACTGCCGCCGCGCAATAGATGGTAGATCGCCCCGTAAAGGGTGGAGAGTAAAACTCCGAAAACTATGGTTGGTATGGGCATACGAGTCTCTCCTATCTGGAATTGGTGATCAATCCACCGCCGAGCACTACATCATCATTATAAAATACTGCGGCCTGTCCCGGGGTAATGTCGCGTTGCGCTGCTTCAAATTGTACAATTGCCCTGGTTCCATTTTCCATTGGGGTTACTTGTGCAGGGGCGGGTGCCGCGGTGTAGCGCGTTTTAACCTGCGCACGAAAGCTTTCATGTGGAGTGGTCCCGCAGGTCCAATTAATATTAACCGCCAGTAATTCCAGGCTTCCCAATTGTTCTGCGGGACCGACCAGCAGTGTATTACTGGAAGTCTCTTTTGAAATCACGTAGAGAGGCTCTGCTGATGTCAGCCCCAGACCTTTGCGTTGACCAATCGTGTAATTGGGCAGCCCCTGGTGCTGGCCCAATACCTTCCCTGAGCGGTCAACGATATCGCCCGGGTTCAGAATTTCGTTTGCATGTCGCTCAAGATAGCCGCGATAATCCTCGCCCGCCAGAAAGCATAGATCCTGGCTGTCAGGTCTTTTCGCCACGGACAGGCCAAAGTCCTCTGCAATTTTGCGAATTTCTGGTTTGGGGTAATCCCCAACCGGGAACAGTGCCCGGGCCAGTTTTTCCTGGGTGAGCACATGCAAAACGTAGGATTGGTCTTTGACCGGGTCAACGCCCTTCAGCAGCAGCTGGCGGCCGTCTGCTGTTGTTTGCTTGCGCACATAATGCCCGGTGGACATAAAATCTGCGCCCAGCGCCAGGGCATGCTCCAGCAAGAACTCCCACCGGATGTGCCGGTTGCAGGCCAGGCACGGGTTTGGGGTTTCGCCCCTTGCGTACCCATTCAGAAAATACGTAACGACTGTATTGCGGAAAATTTCTTTTGCATCAACTACATAAAAAGGAATGTCCAACCTGGCTGCCACGCGCCGCGCCTGGCTCATTGCATCAGGTGTGCAGCAGCGATTCGAATCTTCCTTGCCTGGTTCGCTCCATAGGCGCAGCATCATACCGGTGACATCATAACCCTGCTGTTTTAGCAGGGCCGCAGCCACTGAACTATCCACTCCGCCAGACATTGCTACGACAACTTTGGTCATGTTTTTTTACTTTGCATGCAGTGCGCGCGCCTTTTGTACCAAAG
>JBBRWF010000467.1:0-4095 GCA_038249405.1 Anaerolineales bacterium | reverse complement strand
TTCTCTTGCTGCGCTTGGACCGATTTATAGTGTGGTGTATACCGATGTAGCGATTCATCCGGGAGGATTCCTTGATAAAGTAACTACACCTGACCCTGATATTCCCTCTGGGGTAACTGCGGATTCCGATGAAATCGCACACCTTAAACGGAGCATGCCGCACAGTCGGGGAGGGGGAAATCGCTGGTAAGAATATTCTACATCATGTGTGCGACATGGCCCGGAATCCTCGCAGTTTCCTCTGAGAATCACCCAAAAGAGAAAGCCGGTAGGCGGAATGGATGGTCCGGTCCAGGATGGCATCCGCGATGGTGGGATCTGGAAAGCGGGCGTGCCAATCTGCCACAGGAACTTGCGAGGCAATGATCGTGGCGGTCTTTCCGAAGCGGTCATCGAAGACTTCCAACAAATCCTGAGCGGCAGAGATTGGGATGGGGTCACGCATCCAATCATCCAGGATCAACACATCGGTTTTGTTAAGCGAATGTAGCAGGGTGAGGTATGAGCCATCCTGCCTGGCCAGATTGATGGAATGGAGAAAACGGGAAGTACGCAAGTAGCGAACGGTGAAGCCTTGGCGACACGCTGCAGCGCCCAACGAACAAGCTAAAAAAGACTTGCCTGTGCCGGTGGCGCCCAGGATCAAAACATTGAGTGCTTTCTCCACCCAATTGCACTGGGCCAGTTCCAGAACCAGACGGCGATCCAAACTGCGCTCTGGAGAGAAATCCAGGTCTTCAATCGTGGACTGCATCGGGAACTCGGCCAACTTCATTCGGCGCTGGATGCGGTTGTCTGTGCGGCGTGAATACTCCAACTCGACCAGCAGCAGAAGTCGTTCTTCAAAAGACAGGGTGGTGTATTGGGGGTTGCTGGCTTGTTCGCGCAAGCCTTCCCGGAAGGCAGGCAGACGCAGTTCCAGTAGTTTTTCTAACAGGGTTTGTGAGATCATGATCGGGTGTCCTTATTGGTAGTATTCGGTGCCACGGATATTTTCATGGGGCGGAAGCGCTTCTATGATCGGGGAACTGATTTGTTTGGCAAGCCAGGTCAGTTCGTCTTTCAGAGCTGCATACGAATAAGTCCGCGTTTCCAGGGCGGACTGGCTGGCCAACTCCATCAAGGCGTGATTGTGCTTTTTCGCCAGGCTCAGTATCCCCAGGCAGGTGCGGTAGGCTTGCTGCGGAAAAGGGCGAGCCTTGATGGCAGCCGAAACCAGGGCAGCCGTCTGTGGCCCGATATGGGTTGCCCATTCCACCAGTTGCTCGGCATTTACCTTCTCGATAAATTGATGGTTGGCAGGCATATGCTCCCGAAACGTGGAAAAGCGGCCCGGGCGGAAGTTTCGAGGGTGAACAGCGACTGATTTTCCTTTGAAAAAGATTTCCACCATTCGTTCGGTAGCTCGAATATCCACTTCCTGGTGGTGTAAGAGATGTGGAACAGAATACAAGTGCTTGTCAAATTCAACGTGATAGTCGATATTCACGCGCGCTGTTTTCCGCTCGGCATATTCATAGGTCTTTTCGGGCAAGGGGCGCAGATTGGGTTGGTCGATCTCTTCAAATTCTTGCCGACGGGAGCGACCTACAGCCTGCATTTCTTTGTTGTTGAACCATTCCAATTGTTTCTGGAGCGCCTGGCTGAGTTCGATCAGGCTGAAAAATGTGCGTTTGCGCAGTGGCGCAATCACCCAGCGCTCGATATTTTGAACCCCGTTTTCTACTGCGGCTTTATCTTTCGGCTTCCGAACACGGGCGGGCAAGACCGCAAATTGATAGTGTTCAGCCAACTCCTGATAAGCTGGGTTGAGGTCAGGTTCATAGTAGTTGGGTTTTTGGACACCCGTTTTCAAGTTATCGGGAACAACAATCCGGACCAGTCCGCCAAAATACTCGAAAGCGCGTACGTGACCATTGTTCCAGTTGGACTGGTTCTCGCTGGCTTGTGCTTCTATGTAGGTGTAATTGGAAGCGGGCAGCACGGCAACGAAAATGGAAGCTGCATTGATCTCCCCACTTTCTGGATTGGTGATGGGGATCTTTACACCAGCGTAATCCACCTGCATTTCTTCGCCACCCACGTGCTCGCGGTGTTTGCTGGGGCCGGTCTGGGCTTTCTTCCATCGCCGGTAATACTCGCAGTATTGGGAATATTGGTATCCATCTGGATGATCTTCCAAGTATTCCATCCACACCAGCCGCAGGGTGACCCCTTTTTGGCGCAGTTCCTTGCGCACCGCTTCCCAGTCCGGCAAGGGGCGAACCTTTTCTTCCACCGATCTTTGCTCTGGAAACAGCTTTTGAACCAGCTCATCTTCGCCAATATCCGGAAGTGGCCAGCTGATCCCCGCTGCTTCTGCCCGACGCAAATATTCCCCAACAGTGCTGTTGGAGATTTTGCAAGCTCCTGCAATCGCTCGATTGGACAGGCTGGATTCATATTTCAAACGCAAAATTTCTCTTATTTTTCGCACGGTTAATCGCTCCTGGGGCATCCCTATCTCCTTGATCTCAAAGAGAATAGCATGCCATATTTGGATTAACCAGCGATTTCCCCTAATCTCCCGATTCCCGGAAAAGTGTGCACCTTGCCCCGGTTTGGGTGTGCGACATGCTCCGTTTAACCTGTGCGCCTTACTCCGGTTTCACTGTGCGCCTTACTCCGGTTTTTGCAACGGCCGAAGTTGAAATAACGTAGAAAAATATCCCAATAGAAACGCGTAAGATTATCCCTGAAAATATTTAGCGCCTGCCTCTGACTTTGCTGCACCTTTGTATACCCGGATTGAAGCCGGGTAAGCAAGGGCATATTTTGATGCATGTGCAGGAATCGGTACAACAGCATCATGGAGGTTGCCGGGTAGGCTGATTCGCGCATTACTGGTCCGCCTTGATAGTGGGAACCATCGTAGATCACTTCCATCATTTGGAAGAACTGATAGCGATTTTCCTTCACCTCCCCTTCCAATTTCCCGATCCCAGATTCCATGATGTTCATCACCATATTCAATTCGGCTGTGTCCACCGGAATACGTCTTGTAAAGCCAGGGGCTGCAGCAGCCTGGTCGATGCGATTTTCTTCTGAGGGCGAAACTTTCGGTTGGGTTAAAATGGCTGGCTCCAACAAGCGGAAAGATTCAGTGCTTTCCCATTCCGGACTCTGCATGAATGAACCAACCTCTTGCCAGTATAGCTCAAACGGGATAGATCCATTTTTCTTCTTCAATGCACCGAGAACTTGCTGCCAGATAGGGATCGTCTTGCCGTCATTTCCCGCTAGGGCAAACAGGATTCTCACTTTGGGATCGATCCCACTGCCGGCCTGCGAGTTGAAGAATTGCACCAGGCGTTCCAACTTATCTGAAATCCTGGGCACATCATTCAGACGAGCTTGCTGTTCCACCTCAAAGAGGATCTTGCCCTCGTATAAAACATCTGCCCGGATATTGCGCAGACCGGCAAACGGGAGCACCTTCTCCAGTTCAGCATTCTTACCTTGTTGGTAGGCAGCAATGAACACCTGCATTTCCATCAAGGCATGTGCCGCCTCAACGGGGTCATCGAGTTTCGGCGCTTTGCGGGAATCATCAGCTAGTAATTCCGCACCTTCTTCCGTGAGGACGAAAGCCGCGTAAGGTCGGCCACGCTGACTAGGCAGGGTGACGTTGATTGTCCTTAGGACAGGTTTCAGCCCACCCGGCGGTTCAGCAAGGATCTTCAAAGCATCCCTAACTGGATGCTGCCCCAAACCGGTCAGTATCTCGACTTGCTCGCCTGTCGCCATCCCTCGATGGCAAAAACATTTCAAGAGTTGGTTTAGACGCTCAGATTGTTCGTGCTGGTCAATCCAGCGATTTTGTAGTTTCTGATTTTCTTTCATGGCAATAATTCACTCCGTAATTTAAAGGTTTGATTAATGTGGACTTTAACTGATTTGTTGACCCGAATTGTTGACGCTATCCAGCCGGTCCTGCAGGTTGCGCAGCACTTGAGTTTGTTGGTGAATCACCTTTTGAAGTCGCTCAACCTCTGCGGTGAGGGCGTAATTTTTCTGCTCAGCTTCGTCTTTCGCAAGTTTGAACCGTAACGACTC
>JBBRWF010000466.1:0-4099 GCA_038249405.1 Anaerolineales bacterium | reverse complement strand
TGGGGACCACGCGCACTTGTTTGACAGTTACTTCTTTAGCCTGGTTGGCGGCCAGCACAATATTCTTATTATTGGGCAGAATGATAACTTTATCGGTGGGCAGGTTCTCAAAGGCATCCAGGATGTCTTTAGTGGATGGATTCATAGTCTGTCCGCCGCCAACAACCGCGGCCACACCCAGGCTGGCGAAGATGCGTGAAAGCCCGGTACCTGGCGAAACGGTGACCACGGCGATCTGCCCCGGTTCGATGACGGCCAGTTCCAGCTTGGCGTGGTTTGCACTCTGGTTTTCGATGTCATCCATCTGTGCCAGCAGGTTTTCCATTGCCACTTTGGTGATGGTGCCAATTTCGAGAATGTAGTCGATGGGTTCGTAGCGTTTTTCGAGCGGTGTGTGGATGTGCATCCGGTACATGCCTTCACCTTCGCCCACCTGGATGGATGTACCGATTGACTCGAGCCGGTTGTAAAAAGGCTGTAGCTCAAAGCCAGCGTTGGGGCGGAAGTCTACCACCACTTCCCAATCCTGCCCCGCTTCCACATCTTCCAGGGCGTTTTCCAGGTTCATGGCAGAAAGTGGTTGGACGGAGATCAAAGCTACATCGAGTGATTCGCCGTCCAGGAAGCGCAGCATGCCTTCCAGAATGAAGAATAGCCCCTTGCCGCCAGAATCCACCACGCCGGCCTGCTTCAGGATAGGCAGAAATTCAGGGGTGCTTTGAACCGAAACATCTGCTGCAGCCACGCAGCGGCGCAGAATGACCAGCGGGTCATTGCTTTCTTGCGCAGCCAGGGCTGCTGCAATTGCAATATCTTTTGAGACAGTCAGGATCGTACCTTCCACCGGGCGCACAACCCCTTTATAAGCCGTATCGCGCGCTTCGGCGAAGGCAGCCGCCAGGGTGGCTCCGTCAATCAGCTCTTTGCCGTGCATGGAACGCGAAAATCCGCGCCATAACTGTGAAAGAATCACGCCCGAGTTGCCGCGTGCGCCCATCAATGCCCCCTGGGCCACGGCAGCCGCCATTTGTCCTGCGCTGTGATAACCAAGCGAACTCACCTCGTTATAGGCCGAGGTCATCGTTAGCAGCATATTTGTGCCTGTATCGCCGTCCGGGACGGGAAACACGTTCAGGGCGTTTACGATATCGTGGTTGGTGCGCAACCAGGTAAGGCCGGCCTCCACTAATTGCTTCAACATTAAACCGTCAAAAGACTTGCTTTGCATTCGTATATATCTCCTCGGCCGGGCTATCAATGAACCCAGATTAAAATCACGCTAAGAACGATGGATGTTCGAGTGCCCGATCAACTTTTTTCAGTCGGTATTGCTGACGCGCAATCCTTGCACGTGGACATTGACCTCGTGGACTTTGAGCCCAACGTTCTTTTCCACCGAGTAACGCACCGCATTGGCTACACTTTGCGCTACTGAAGCGATACGTGTCCCAAATTCAACGATGACGTAAATGTCAATATCCAACCGGTCGCCATCAAATCGAACGTTAACACCGCGGGTGGGTTCGCGGGTGATAGTGGTGGCGATGCCTTCGGCCAGATTCTTGGGCGCTAACCCCACTACTCCGTAAGATTGCAGCGTGGAGTGGTAAGCGATGGTGGCGATGGCAGTCGGTGAAATATGAATGCTTCCCAGAGTTGTCTTTTCCTGTCCCATATTATTAATCCTTTGCGTGAGTGTTAACACTTGACTTGTAGAAGGATACGCTTTGTGGTAAAATTTTGGGCCTGAACAAACCGGCTCAAAGGTATTATAGCAAGAAAGGATAATTTACAATGGCTAAATGCGCTCACTGTGGTAAAACGACCACCTTTGGTCACAACCGTTCCTTCTCCCAGCGTGCCACCAACCGCAAGTTCCTACCGAACCTGCAAAAAGTGACCGTTTACGAGAATGGTACCAAGACCCAGAAGACACTGTGCACCAAGTGCATCCGCACGATGGTAAAAACAGTATAGTCTTTCTCCCTTTTCATTCAAAGATCGCGGCGCAAGCCGCGGTTTTTGTTTAATAGTTTACCGCTTGAGCACGGCTTGCAGAGTCTGGATGCCAGCCTGAATACCCTGGGGGTGAGTGAAGACCGAGTTGCCAGCCACAAAAACATCTGCGCCAGCCTCCAGTAACGCGGGTAGGGTCTTTTCAGAAACGCCGCCATCCACCTCAAGCCAGGCGCTTGCGCCAGATTCACTTAGGGCGCGGCGCAGCTCGGCGATTTTTGGCAGCATTTCGACAATAAAACTTTGTCCGCCAAACCCGGGGTTAACGGTCATCACCAGCACCAGGTCGACCATATGCAGAACTTCTTTGAGCATGATCGCCGGTGTGGATGGATTGAGCGTTACGCCAGCCTTTACGTTCAGCGCCTGGATCTGCTGGATGGTGCGGTGTAAATGTGGGCAGGTTTCCACATGCACAGTCAACCGGTCGGCTCCAGCCTGCGCAAAGGCTTCGAGCATGTTTTCTGGGTTCTCGATCATCAAGTGCACATCCAGCGGTAGGTTGGTCGCGCGCCGGCAGGCCTGTACCACCAGCGGCCCCAATGTCATATTGGGAACAAAATGACCATCCATCACATCCACATGGATCCAATCGGCTCCGGCGGCTTCACAGGCGGCCAGATCTGCGCCCAGCCGTGTAAAGTCTGCTGAAAGGATGGAAGGTGCCAAGATTCGTGTCTTCATTTACCCGAAAATATTCCAGCGGAATAAAATAGCCAGCCAGAGAGGAATTAACCCGCCGATTGCCATCATTGCGATCAAGGCCAGAATCACCGACAGCCAATCAATCTCAGCTTCTGGTCGGGCGGGCTGGTAGCGCTGCGTGGGCGGTGGGATGTATTCTGGCAGAGGTTGTATGAAAACTGGCCTGACCACAGCTGTAGGTGCGCTCGGTGGTTCGTTAATCGCTTTAACAACCGGCACGGGCTTGCGCTGGCCAAAAGTCATTAATACACGCCCAAGCTGGTCTGCAGTGCGGTAACGCGCGGCAGGTTCTTTAGCCAGAACTTTCATCAGGATCTGTTCAAGCTCTGGCGTCACTTTCGGATTGTAAACACTCGGCGGTTGCGGTTGCGCTTCGCGGTGTAAACGCGAGAGGGTTTCGGATGTCTTGGCTACAAATGGCGGACGTCCGGTCAGCATCTCGTACATAACCACACCCAACGAATAGACATCTGAGGCCGGGGATGGTGCTTGACCTGCGGCCTGTTCTGGCGAAAAGTATAACGGCGAGCCCCAGATCACATCATGCTGCTCATCCGGGTTGATGCTGGCGATGGCACGCGCAATTCCAAAATCAGTCACTTTCACGCGCCTATCCGGGGTTACCAGGATGTTGTGCGGCTTGACGTCACAATGCACCAGCCCCGCGCGGTGTGCGTAACCAAGACCGGCGCAGGCCTGAACGACCAGCGGTAGCGCGTCATCCGGGTTAATCTTGCCCAAATTCTCGATCATCAGCTTGAGGTTCGTGCCAGGTACGTACTCCATCACAATAAACAGCTGTCCCTGGTCGAAGCCAAAATCGTGTACGGTAACGATGTTCGGATGTGAAAGGTTGGCCGCCGCTTTGGCTTCCTGCCGGAAGCGCACCTGTAAATCCTGGTTGGCAGAATAATCAGAACGCAGGATTTTGATGGCCACGTAGCGTTCTAGCATCAGGTCGCGGGCGCGGAAAACTTGCGCCATCCCGCCTGTTCCGAGCGCCTCAAGAAGTTGGTAACGGTTGTTGAGCAGGGCTGCTTCAGTCATGTTAATAGGATTATACCCAGAACGGGCACAAATTGCGATTTTTGGTTATGTTTTCAACGCATCCGTTGCAGAGTACCTCTTTGCGCTGAGCGAACTGAAGTTTATTTATTGGATTGAAAAGTTATACCGTTTATCCCTTGAGATACAAGCATACCCAGCCCACCTCCGTAAACCTATAAATTGATAGTATTTACTCTTGAGCATTTCAGAACGGTGAAAATCATCCTGAATTATGCCGCGCAGCGAATAAAAATCGTGTGTTTGCCCCGCCTATAGAGTTTTTGCGCCTGCATTTGGCGCAAAACTCCACATAAAAAGCCTATTCCTCCCC
>JBBRWF010000465.1:0-4101 GCA_038249405.1 Anaerolineales bacterium | reverse complement strand
GGGTCGAGGCATCGCGTTACCGGACGATGATCTGCGAATTGTTCGCCAATGCCGGACGGATGGGACCGCGCCAGTTGGGGTTCATGCGCCGCGCGCTAACCGAGGTTTACACCAACGCCGGGGTTCTGTTCCACGGTGTCGAAAGCTTCGTGACCCAGGACGAAGCAGTTGCGCTTGGAGCCCAGCCAGGGCAGAGTGTGCATGATCTGAGCCCGGAGCAGCAGCAGGCCCTGGCTGTTCGACGCAGCCAGAAGGTCAGCATCGTGGACTGGATGAAGATGCTGCGCCAATACTTCGCATTGCTTGGGAAAGGCGACCAGGCCAGCCGCACGTCGCTCGAAGGAGTGTTGTTGCGTCTGGAACAGTTTGAAGAAGGGCAGATGCTGCAGCAGTACGGTCCGGGTGTGGACAGCCTGGCCATCGAAGACCTGGGGTTACTGGGGCCGCAGGATAACGCCTGGGGCATCGCGGTGATCGAGGGCGGCGCGGAGATGGATGAGTTCGTGAAGGCAGCTCTATTCAGCCTGCTGGCCACCGTGCTGTATTATGATTCGGTGGTTCGACGACGAGAGAGTTTGAACGGTAGGAAGTTCCCGGTGATGGACATTTTCTTCGAAGAAGCCAACAAAGTCCTCTCCGGTGTTTCGAGCGGCGCGGCATCCGACAGCGAAAGCACCAGCGGAGGCGGTTCGGTGGCGGCAATCTGGGAGAGCATGTGGCGGGATGGACGCAAGTATGGCGTCTACCTGCATCTGCTGGCGCAGACTGTCTCTAAAATTCCCCAGGGTATCTTCTCGTCTTGCGCCAATCTATTTGCCTTCCAGACCAAGGATGCCAAGGACCGCGACATGATCCTGCCGCACCTGGGTAAGTCGGAAAAGGGCATGGTGAACACGGAGTACAAGCGCTACCTGGCGCGCATCCCTAAAACCTACGCCATCGTGAAGTTGGGCTACAGCGCAGATGTCTATGACATCGAGCCGGTGCTGATCCAGCCAGCGTTTATCCAGTGCGTGGAGCCTTCGGATGAAGATATTTTGCGAGTGTTGAGAGTCAGGGAGTTTGGGTAGCGGAAAGCGGTTTAGGCAGGAATATAAAAGAGTATTGATTTAATTGGCATGCTATTGTCAAGGCACTCAATTCTCGCAAACAGAGTGGCAATCATCCCGGAAAGTCATGCTATACGTTGTTGTATTTTTTCACAATCGCCTCTACAATAAATATATTCAGTCATTATCCCGATGGGCGGATAACGGATAAGCAAACCCGCTCATAACTCCCAGCAGTAAACCACCACCATCATGAGGAGGCGATTTGTGGAAGAAAGAACTGTGAAATCACTAAATGTATTGCTGAGTCTGACTCTGGTCAGCCTATTGGTTTGCATAGCTGTATTTTTATACGATATTGTCTATATAAACCACACACCCTATCCGGCAGCCCAAAGCATTCCTGCAAGCGCTGTCGATGTTCGCATTCAAAATTTGGAACGCAACCTGGATTATTTACAGCGAGATCTCGTATTTCGTCTTGATCAGAAACTCTATTATTTTGGGATGATAGCGCTAGTCATTTCAGCAGTCGCGGCATTCTTTGGATGGAGAACATTCAAGGATTTGGATACGCTAATTCGTGAAAAAGTCCAGGGTTCATTGGACAAAGCCTTGTATCAATTGGACGCTACGAATTTACGAATTTGGATAATTTCCTACCCTAAGGCACTGGAGCTTACTGGTGATTTTTTATATGACGAAAATCATAAGCAAATCTTCGAAAATAATAAACCTAAAAAAGAGATCATAAAGACTAATTTGTTGGTAGAAATGAAAAAGGTGTACGATCGAATTGAGCTTTCTGGTTTAAAGAATTCCAAGACAATCAAAAAACTTGGAGCAAGCTGTTATGATGGTGTCACAGTTGTTCCTGTGTTTGATCAGGTCATGGAAGAAGATTTTCGTAAATTCATTACCGACAATAAAAATCAACTTAACCCACGGCAAGCAGCATTTGTTCTCTACACAAGAGATTATATTGTTAGCCAAACCAATACTTTGGATTCTTACACAAATCTGGCAACTGCAAATATGTTACCAACCGTTGCGTCAATGCTGCTCACTGTGGGGCGCGGATTATCTGATGTGCGAATAATTGATAAAAAACATGAATATAAGGAGGGCTCATGAATAAATTTACTTTAACTCTACTCGATGCAACCGGCATCCAGGATTACATTTTTGCAAGCAACCGCCTGCAGGAAAATATTGGCGCATCCGAGTTGGTCTATCGCGCCACCAGCCTGTGGGCTTTTGATGCGCTGCAACAGATTGGATTGAAACCAGAGCAACATAATATCAAGTTGCTGGATGAGCTTAACTGGCAGTTTGAAACTGTGGCTATCGAAGCAGAAGAAAACCTTCAAGCTGAGGTCATCCAGGCTGCCGGCGGAAATACAGTTGTTCTGTTCCGCGAAAAAGACAAAGCCCGCCAATTCGTGCATGCACTCACCCTGCGCCTGCTCAAAGAGGCGCCTGGATTAACGGTGCTTGCCCAGCATTTGGACGACTTTGATTTTGAAGAGACGAGCCTTCCAGATGCGCGACATCAGTTGGAAGCAGCAATGCAAAAGCATAAATTCTCGCGCATAGCATCGGCTCCAACGCTTGGGTTGGGTGTAACTGCCATGTGCGATTCTACCGGCATGGCAGCCGTCCGGACGCCGCAAGGTTTGCAAGACTTGGGCGATCGCTTTTTCAAATTAATGATCCCGGTCCAAGACCGGCAGGAATCTGAGCAGAACAGGTTGATTTCACGTGAGACCACCTTCAAATTGGCCGCGCGTGAGTTGGCAAATGAACGCTTGCGACATGTTCTGGGCACAGTGGCCGAATGGTACGACTTCCCTGCCGATATTGACAATTTGGGAAGAGTTTCTGGCGAAGAAAGTTACGTAGCGGTCATCCATGCCGATGGGAATGGGATGGGCCGGCATGTTAGCAATGTGGTCGATGGGTTAAATAACAATCAGCCCATAAAAACATTTAACCGCGAATATATTCAAGCCATGCGCCAATTCTCCCTCAACCTGGAGATGGCCAGCCAGGCAGCTCTGGTAGAGATTGTTGAGTCAATTGTTGCTTCTGTCAAAGACGGCGCGGTCGCAGATAAAATCCCTGTGATCCTCGTCGAAACCAGCGAAAAAACCTATCATTACCTTCCTTTTCGCCCGCTTGTTTTTGGGGGCGATGATGTTACCTTCCTGTGCAACGGACAGCTTGGCGTTGACCTGGCTGTGCGCTATTTGCAGGCCTTTGAGAAACACACCAAACTGCATCACTTGGATGACTTTTACGCCAGCGCCGGTATTTCGATCGTTAAAATGCATTACCCGTTTGCCCGCGCGTATCAACTCAGTGAGTAACTGGCTGGAAGCGCGAAATTATTGACCCGCGAAGTTGACTGCTCTGCGTTGGATTGGCACTTTGCCCAGAGCGGCTTAAGCGGTTCACTTGAAAGTATTCGCAAACGCGAGTACACGGTGGCTGCCGGCAAGCTGAACCTGCGCCCGCTGAAGCTTGAAACCTGGCAGAAGTTTGAAACGGTGATGGCTGAATTCAATGGCAGCTATTGGGGTGAAAAACATAACAAGGTGATCGGTCTGCGCGAGCCTTTGCGCAAAGGGCCAGATGCTGTCGCAAAGTACCGCCAGGATTATGAATTGCACGAGTTGCCTGAAATAGCCGGGGAAGCTGCCCGCCAAACCGGCTGGTTGAACGGCGTTTGCCAATATTTCGATGCCATTGAATTGCTTGATCACCGTGTTTCCCTGAAAGACAAGGAGAGTGCATAATGGCTCCCACCAAAATAAAAATTACTCTTAAAAGCGCAGCCACTTTTGGACGTGGCGATGGCATCGTTGGGTTGGTGGATCGCGAGATTGAGCACGATGAAAATGGTTTCCCCTTTCTGCGTGGCAAAACGCTTAAGGGGCTGTTGGCCGAATCGGCAGAGAACGTGGTCTTTGCGCTCGGTGATGCAGAAAAGTGGCGTGCGGCCAAAGATGCGATGTTTGGCAAAGGCGGGCGAGGCCTGGATGAACGCGGC
>JBBRWF010000464.1:0-4113 GCA_038249405.1 Anaerolineales bacterium | reverse complement strand
CTTGTTTGGGTTCGCCTGAAACAGGTGGCTGTTGAAACGCACCGAACTATTTATCGCGTCAAGCACGAACTTTTGGATGATTACTTGCGCCAACAACTCAAGTCGCCAGACATTCAAATGCATCTTGCGTAAGTCCTATAATATAAAAAAAACAAATGCTGCTCTAAAAAGGAGAGGCCGCTCTTTTTTACGTTGCGTTTTTAAGGCAAAGACTCTATGAAAAAAGCTGAAAAGGTTACTCCGAAAGCGGATGACGCCGCGAGTTTGCGTTCCTTTCCGATTGTGGGGATTGGCGCTTCTGCGGGGGGGCTGGAGGCGATGGAGCTTTTCTTTAAGAATGTGCCGCCCGGCTGCGGGCTGGCATTTGTGGTTGTTCAGCATCTTGACCCGACCCGCAAGGGCATGCTGTCCGAACTGCTGCAGCGCTCCACAAGCATGCCAGTGGCCCAGATCCGAGACCATACAAAAGTCGAGCCTGAGCATGTGTATGTGATCCCACCTAACCGAGATCTGTCGATATTGAACGGGGTGCTGCACCTGCTGAAACCGGCTGCACCGCGCGGCCTGCGCCTGCCAATCGATTATTTTCTGCGCTCTCTGGCGGACGACCAGGGAGATCACAGTATCGGTGTGATCCTTTCGGGGATGGGCTCGGATGGCACGTTGGGACTGCGCGCCATCAAGGAAAAGGCTGGGACGGTTTTTGTGCAGGACCCAGCCTCGGCCAAGTTTGACAGCATGCCCACCAGCGCCATTAAGGCAGGGCTGGCCGATATTGTGGCACCTGCAGAGGAACTGGCGGGCAAGATGCTGGCTTATTTCCAGCACGGTCCCCTGCTCATCACGCGGCCTGCGCTGGATGTGGCGGACAGCGATCAAAGCGGTCTGGAGAAGGTGGTCTTACTGCTGCGAGCGCAGACCGGGCATGATTTTTCGCTGTATAAAAAAAACACCATTTACCGGCGCATCGAGCGGCGCATGGGGCTGCACCAACTGAATAAAATTGCGGATTATGTGCGTTACTTGCGAGAGAATTCCCAGGAAGTGGATCTGCTCTTTAAAGAACTGCTGATTGGCGTGACGAGCTTCTTCCGTGACCCGCAGGTGTGGGAACAATTGAAAAATGAGGTGCTTCCGGCGCTGTTGAATGCCCATCCGAACGGCGGCATGCTGCGTGCCTGGGTGCCGGGCTGTTCGACGGGGGAAGAAGCCTATTCGCTGGCTATCGTTTTCCGTGAAGTGCAGCAGCAGATCAAGCCATCTGTGCCGTATTCCCTGCAAGTTTTTGCCACAGACCTGGATAAGCAGGCGGTCGACGTTGCCCGGCAAGGGGTCTACCCGGCCAATATTGCCGCGGATGTCACGGATGAACGCCTGGATCGATTTTTTACGCAGGCAGAGCGCGGCTACCGGGTGAGCAAGGAAATTAGAGAGATGCTGATCTTTGCCCCGCACAACCTGGTGATGGACCCGCCTTTCACCAAGCTGGATATGCTGACCTGCCGCAACCTGTTGATCTACCTTGAAGCCGATTTGCAGAAAAAGCTTATTCCACTCTTTCACTATAGTCTTAACCCGGGCGGCATCCTGCTGCTGGGCAGCTCAGAAACCGTTGGTCAGAGCAACGAACTATTTATTTCGCTGCCCGGAAAGACGCGTTTTTACCGGCGTCAGGATACCAGCCTGGCGGCGGATCTGGTTGATTTTCCTTCCGCGTATACCCAGCGCACTGAGCGAAAAACGGAAGCAGCTCATGCGGAACTGGCGCATAATTCCGGTCTAAAATTGCAAGCGGCAATCGAAACGCTGCTGCTGCAGCACTATTCCCCGGCGGCTGTGCTGACCACCGGCGAAGGCGACATCCTGTATATCAGCCGTAAGACCAGTAAATACCTGGAGCCACCGGTTGGTAAAGCCAACCTGAACCTGTTTGCCATGTCCCGCGATGGGTTGAGAGGCGCATTGAATGAGTCTTTTGACCGGGCGCTGCGTGAACGCACCACGATCACACTGAAAAACGTTCCTGTGGATGTGAAAGACAGAACCCAGGTGGTGGATATCCTGATCCAGCCGCTGGTTGAGCCGCTGGCGCTGCGCGGCATGATGTTGATTGTCTTTACTGATGTGGTTAACGTGGCTGCTGTAAAAGCGCCGGGCAAGGTTGGGCGAGCCAGTTTACGGAGTACGCACGTGGTTGAACTGGAACAGTCACTTATGCAAGCCCGCGAAGAAGTGCGGATAACGCGCGGAGAGATGCAGATCTCGCAAGAAGAATTGAAATCCACCAACGAGGAACTGCAGTCGATCAATGAGGAATTGCAAAGCACCAACGAGGAGCTGACCACCTCTAAAGAAGAGATGCAATCCATGAATGAGGAGCTGCAAACCGTTAATCACGAGCTGCTAGCCAAGGTGGACGAGCTGACGAGCGTCAGCGACGATATGAAAAACCTGCTTAACAGAACGGATATCGCCACGTTGTTCCTGGATGCAGATTTGAATGTGCGGCGCTTTACATCCCAGATTTCCAGGATCATCAAACTCATTCCCGGTGATGTTGGCCGGCCGGTTACCGACCTGCACAGCCAACTTGACTATCCAGATCTGGTTGAGGATGCGCATGAAGTGATGAACTCGTTGATTTTTAGGGAGCGGCAGATCTGCGCAAAGGGTGGGCGCTGGTTCAGGGTGCGCATTATGCCGTACCGGACCCAGGATAACCGCATTGACGGGCTGGTGATGACCTTTATCGATATAAGTGAGTCAACCGCGCTGGAAGAGACTTTGCGAGAGGCGCACTCGGTATTGGAAGGCCGCTTCACAGAACAGAGCGGGGAACTGGATGCGGCAAAAATCCTGGAAGGCGTGCTTCATAAGGCGCAGACGGTTTTGGAAAAACGATTTACAGCTCAGACTGCGGAACTGCGCCAGTCCAGGGCGGATTTGCAGACCGAAAAGGGGCTCAGGCTATGAAAAATGACAAACCAGGTGCCGCCGCTGTTCTTCGTCTCCTGGCGGAGGAGTACCTGCAAACCCAGGCACCCCCGGTAGAGGCCACACTCTCCACGATAGAAACGCAGGGGCTGCTGCATGAATTGCAGGTGCATCAGATTGAACTGGAAATGCAGAACGATGAACTGCGCGATTCGCGAGCCAGGCTGGAAACGGCAATGACGGGTTACACTGACCTGTACGACTTTGCCCCGGTGGTTTATTTGACGTTATCGCATACCGCAAGCGGGTATGGCGTCATTACCAATGTCAACCTGGCGGGTGCGCGCCTGATGGGCCTGGAGCGGGCCAATTTGATCGGCAAGCGTTTTGGCGCGTTTGTTGTCAATAGCGACCTGCCTGTATTTAATGCCTTCCTGCAGCGGGTTTTTACGTCTCAGACCAAACAATTTTGTGAGCTGGAACTGGGTAAAAATGGTCAGGCGCTGAGAAACGTGCAAATTGAGGCTTCACTTTCAGGTAACGGCCAGGAATGTTATACGGTTCTGGTGGATATCAGCGAGCGTATTCAGGCGCAGGCCGCGCTGCGAGAAAGTGAGCGCCTGCTGCATGCCACACTGGATGCGCTGCCGGAGCATATATGTGTGCTGGATCAACACGGCACGATCTTGATTACCAACCTGGCCTGGGATCAATTTGCCAGCGATAATTCAGGCGACCTCAAAAGCGTTATGACCGGAGTTAATTATTTAGCGGTGTGTGATGCCAGTGGAGAAGATGCGAGCGCTTTTGGTGCGGGTATCCGTTCCGTGATACGCGGTGAACGCGACGCATTTGCGATGGAATACGCCTGTCATGCGCCTGGGGAGCAGCGCTGGTTCGTCGGGCATGTGACCAATTTTAAGGCCGCCGGGTCGCTGCGTGTGGTGGTGGCGCACGAAAATATTACCAACCAAAAACTGGCCGAAGCAGCCGAGCACGATTTGCGTTTATTGGCCGAAGCCCTGCGTGATTCGGTTGCCGCGTTGAACAGCACGCTTAAGTTTGACGAAGTGCTGGAGCGCATCCTGGAAAATGTGGGCCGGTCGCTGCGTGTGGTGGTGGCGCACGAAAATATTACCAACCAAAAACTGGCCGAAGCAGCCGAGCACGATTTGCGTT
>JBBRWF010000463.1:0-4144 GCA_038249405.1 Anaerolineales bacterium | reverse complement strand
TTCAAATGCTACACCATGGGACTAAGCTTCAACCGTTTTTTTCCGGTTACGTTTTTGCCATCCTGCTTTTCACAGTTCTTTTACCCCTTCTGGTTCTGTTGAATGCTTGGATTACCGGGTCAGGCTCGGCAATCGTGATTGGGATTCTAGTAGTGCTGATTTCGGTCGTAGCCACAGTTCTTGGTTATCGCCGCGCCGAAATATTTTTTGATCGTAATATTTTGGGTGTGTCGCTGCCGTCTAGGAATTTGCTGGAGCTTTATTCTCAGCGTATCACCACCAGCGCCTCTTTTTCCAGCCTGGCCAACATTCTGGAAACCGAAATCCTGCCACAATTGCATATTAAACAATTTGCTTTTGTGCAGCTTGAAAATGGATCTGTCTCGGTGTTGCAGGTGCTCGGGGTAGATGTAAAAGAGTTTTCCAACCAAAACTTGTCGGCGCTTTCGGGTGAGGCTGCGGGCAAATATCGGATGGTAGGAACCAACCAGCCGGACGATCCCTTTGCCTGGGTACGGCTGTCCCTCGAATTGAAAATTGCGGGTGAATTGGTTGGTTTGTGGTTGTTAGGACAGCGTGACCCGGAAGATTATTTCTCCCAGGCGGAAATCAGCCTGCTCCAATCGCTGGCGAACCAGACCGCCATCGCGCTTAGCAACATCCTGCAAACCGGGCGTGTCTCGGAAATGTACCAGCAGGATATTGGCCGGCACGAGCAGGAGCGCATGCGCCTGGCGATGGAACTGCATGATAGCATTCTGAACCAGATGGCGGTGATGTTGATGAAACTCGACGATAAATCGATTTCATCCGATTTTCAATCTGCTTACGATGAACTGACCGGCCGACTGCGCGAAATTGTGAGTGATCTCCGTCCGGCCATGCTCAACTATGGGCTCAAACCGGCTCTGGATGAACTTGTTGAGAGCATGGTTGAGCGCGATAAGAATGGGCTGACTGTGACCCTGGAGCTTCAGCCGGATGACAACCGCTACCCGGCAGATGTGGAACAGCACCTGTTCCGTATTGTGCAGGAAGCCAGTGAAAATGCCCTGCGGCATGGCAAGGCCCGGAAAATCGATATCAGCGGCGCGTTGAAACCAGACGAGATTGAACTGGTGATTGCCGATAACGGGGCCGGTTTCGATGCAGGCCAGGGCTTTGAACTGGCCGGCCTGTTGGCCAACAAGCATTTTGGGCTGGCTGGCATGCTGGAGCGTGCCCGGCTGATCGGCGGGGATGTCAGGATTGACTCCGATCCGGAGACCGGCACGCAGGTCAGTTTTCACTGGAGCGCTGGCTAACCATATATATAGATAAACTTGCCAGGGCAAACTGTTCTTAATTATTTTGTTGTTAAGGTTCTGCATGTAACTTTCTTTATCACTACACCAGTTATACATTTTCAGCGACCGGGAATCCATCGGCATCCATTTAAATCTTCATAAGCGCTGCTTAAGTTTTAAGGAGTGTGGAATGAAAAACTTTGGAAATACGCTGCGCGGCTTTCGCTGATCGTTATCGCCGTTGTACTTGTCTTCCTCGCTTCAGTATTCTTTGACAGGTTTGATCCCTCACGTTGCAAACCCAGGCGGACAAAAATCGGCGCGACCGACTCTGCGCCCACGCCTGCAATAACAGCTCAAGCAGTCGTCACACCTGATCTGACCCCACTTAATAAAGCCGCCAACCGATTTAGTTTCTTGAATGTTCTCAGCGCAGAATTAAAACTTCTGCTTAAAGGTCAACGTTGGTGGTGGTATGCCATTGCTGGCGGACTCATCATCGCCTGCGTTGTAAGTCCATCTGCGGCTGTCCATCGCATGGGTCTGGCCCATCCTAATTTGGTCAGCCATCGGTAACCGAGAAATTCGCAACAACGTCCTGCAAATAACATTCACATCGGCTTCTCCATTATGGAGACAAGTCCCCGCACAATGGCTGGCTGGATTTATTGTCACCTTACTCTTCAGCATCGGCGCGATTCTCCGCTTCGCCATCGACGCTGACATCGTTGGTTTGATCGCCCTGGTTTCAGGCGCTCTCTTCATCCCATCCCTTGCAGTTGCCTCAGGAGTATGGAGCGGAACCAGCAAACTCTTTGAAATATTTTATATGGTCATTTGGTATCTTGGACCGCTCATCAAACTTGCAGAGCTGGATTACAACGGATCGCACGGAAATGGTAGCCCCGAGTTCTTCATCCCATTTTCAATGGCATTGATCGCCTTCGCGATATTTGGCAAGTCACGGCAATTGAGAAATTACCAAAGTCACAGATTTAGGAAGTCCTGTGAACGGGAATCATAAAACTCCTTAAAATGAAACTCTTGGGGAGTTTTATAGGAATCCCCCATCACAGCGTGCCGTACGTAAACTTATTTTTTTATACAATGGCTTGCTGAATATTATTTTCACTTCGAAGTCATGTATGGATTACGAAAAAGCTGGCTGTGATCAATTCGAATATCTATAGCAGCCAGCTAACCAACAATCCGAAAAGGTAAAGACCGGCGCCAAGCACAGTGTGATTCATTAAACTACGAAGTCTTGCCTGCATAGGATCTGACGTCTTTGTTGCAGTAACCCCGAATCCGAATGAAGGCTGCATAATAAGAAAAGGCGCCAGGACTGTGACAATTCAAAAGACCATCGCGATGATCGGTGTTGGATGGTGAAGGCAGTTGTTCCATGTTGCGGTAACAAAACGATGGCAAACATCAAGCCAGGAATACCAAGCTCTTGCATCCTTCCACTAATGTAGGTATCGACTGCATCAAAATTGCCATCGCTAGAAAAAAGACTTTTCAAAGCTGGGAAGTTTGATGTTGTTTCATCATCTCACCAAAAATTTTATATGGTCAATTTCAGTTACGCCTTGATACAACCGTTCCGCGAACAAAACTCGGATTTTAGTATCTGGATCTGAAATCACATTATCGTGGTTATCGATATACCAGCGAAATATTAAAAATGCTTCCGGAAAAACCTGATGCCATTTTATTAGCTGACATTTTCCTTCATATTGCCTGTTTGGGCGCTATTCACCCGGCTTTCATGCCGGTCAGCCCAACAGTTTTTTAAGCGGAGGACGTAGTTGGAGAGAAGTCCCCAAATCATGCGATGTTCCACCTCGATCAGGCGAAACCGTCATTGTTTTTTAATCACCTGTGCATAGGCAAAGTCTGCCAGAATGTTTCAAACCGGCTTTCCACCATCTGCGGGTTTTACCCATTCTCTAAAGTGTGCAGTCAGCGCGTAAAAGTAACGCTTCAGTCCGTCGGAATTAAAAATCGGAATACAACCAGGTTTCAGCCTGTTTTTGAGTTCGTGGAAAACTGAGCAGGCCATATTGTGGGTTCGCGGGCCAAGTTGGATGACAGGGATGAGCTTGTGGTTGGCATCGCAGGCAGTCTATAGCCAGACATCTGGCTCAGTTTGCTTGCCCTTGACCCAAAGTTCATCGAGTTGAACATGTGCCAACTCGAGATTGGCAAAGAAACGCTGATGCAGTTTCTGTCCGTGTGCACCCCCTCGCGCCAACCAGGTGCGCAGGGTCGTCTCTCGATTGCTGAATACTTCTTCGATTGCCGAAATATCCATGCCAATTGTCAGCAAATGCAATACCGTCCCAACCGTGCCGGAGAGTGTTTTCAAGTGGTAATGGGCCGTATGCCGTCGCACCGTAAACTTCTTGTGATAAAACTGGCAGCGCAAGTCTGGAATAGTCTCGTACTTTCCGTGTGAGCCATACCCCACCAGCGCGTGGATACGCTCATCGTCCAGAAGATAGTAATTGCAACGTGGATTTGAGCAGAAGTATCCCTGAGAGCGGATGGTTTTCTTCTTACCACTAGGTCCTTTGCGCATACTCCATGGAATGATGTGTTCGGAGCAAATGCTCTCTGGCGTGGTACCCCTGGCGACTTGAGCCTGGCAACAAGGGCAGTCCTTGTCGGTTTTTGGTTTGAGAATGCGTGGTTTGCGAGCGTTGGGTTTGGTTTGCTTCCCCGTAATTCATTGTTGCAATAGCCTTGTCAGGTAAGGAATGTATGAAAGAAGGGTCAGCACTATAGTCAATGCAGCTAAAAGCAGATGGAGTGTTTTCACGAGTGCCATGCGTCCTTGACAAAAAAAATGGGGA
>JBBRWF010000462.1:0-4165 GCA_038249405.1 Anaerolineales bacterium | reverse complement strand
GTCGCAGGGTTTTTGGCTATCCCCCTAAATCCACAGGGGCAGGGTTATTCACAATAGCACTATTTTCTCATGCTTGATGAAGGATAGAAAACTCTTTTTGCGGGCGATTTTTTTTATTAAAATTCGAGAAATCTTTTAGACATTTATTGTGTCTATTAAACCGGGGCAAATCCACTCCCTTGTGCAGGGAAACGATCGCACCTTTGCGCATAAAAAATAGAGCGCAACCGCTGCGTTGGTTAAATTTATGGCAGCGCACAAACATTACGCCAGTTGGTTATTGAAAGGCTGAAAGCAACAATATTTGGTAAACTTAGCCAGTGACATTGTTTTCTTGAAAAGCCTGCTTGTCTGCGACTTTAAATGCACCAATCGGTCTTGGAGAAACCCGGTTCGAGAATTTTTGGCGCGCTTGCTGCATGCCAGCATATGAGCCAGCGTTTTGTGCAGTAATACGCTTGAGGTGGATTAGCAATTGTGATGAATTCTTCGCGATAAGGTAAGAGGAGAAAATATGATTGGAATTGAATATCGTCTAAAAACTTTCATCAGCCCCCGGGATGGCCGTTGTTTGCTGGTGGATACCAGCGCCGGGCTCTCTTTGGGAGTGTTGCCGGGCTTAGAGAATTACCCATCTGCGGTGCGCGCAATTTTGCCACAGGCCAATGGTGTTGTCTGCAGCCCTGGGCAAATCGGCAGGCTTGGCCCGCTTCAGAAAACAGATGCTGCTCTTCTGGTGCGGATGGACTGGAACAACACCCTCCGCAAAAGTGATTTTGTCCTGCCCAGCGCCCACCCGCAGCGTCTGCCCATTCTGACCACCCAGGATGCGCTTGATCTGGGTGCGGAGGCGATGATCAGCACCTTTCTATTAGGCTTCGAGGAAGAAGTCGAGGCCGCCTGCTTACGGTCCACGGTCGAATTGGCTTTGGAAGGCAAACGCCTGGGGCTGCCGCTCGTGATTGAAATCCAGACCACCGGCAGCCGTGTCTCGCTGCCTGGCAAAGCCGTCGAACTGGGCGCCTCCTACGCACTGGAAGGCGGCGCGGATGTAATCGTAGTGCCTTATCCCGGTAAAAGTTCACTCAAGACCATCTCCCAGTTTGTGAGTGTGCCCTGGTTGCTCTGCCCGTCCAGTTTGCAAAATGCCCGCGTTGAGCTGGAAGAAGCGCTTGGCATAGGCGCAACAGGTTTGTGGCTGGGCCATGCCATTTTCGCAGAGCACAACCTGCCCGGTTTACTGGACGAGTTCAACCGACTGTTGCATCCCGAAATCGCGGCAGAGAGGTGATGCCATGCAAAGTGGACTGAAACCTCGCTTGGAGCGCCTTTTCAACCGTCACGGCGATGGCCGCGCGGTGTGTGTCGCCGCCGACCACGGTTATATGAGCGATGTGACTGATAATGTTGTCCAATTGCGCTCGATTACAGAAGCGGTCGTCAGGGGCGGTGTAGATGGTATCCTGGTCAGCCCCGGTCAGGCCATGCGCCTGGCTCCGCTCTTTACTGGCCGTGATGGCCCGGCGCTGATCGTGCGCGCCGATTGGATGAACATGCCGCGCCTGGGCAGTTCAAATGTACTGAATGCCGTGCCTCAACGCCACCTGCTCCACCAAAAAGTGCTGACCGCCGAACAAGCTCTTTCACTGGGCGCAACGGCCATCACAATCTATTTGTTCGTCGGTTACAGCGATGAAGTCGAGGCGCGCGGTATCGAAGTCTGCGCGCAGTTTGCCAGCGAATGTCGCAAGGTCGGATTGCCGTGCATCATGGAGCCGCTCGCAGTCGGCGGGCAGGTGACCGGCGCGAATACGGTCGAACTGCTGACCCTCGGCGCGCGTATGTGCGTCGAAATCGGCGCGGACGCACTCAAAATCCCTTACACTGGCGACGTGGAGAGCTTCGCCAACCTGGTGAAGGTGGCGCAAGTACCGGTGCTGGTATTGGGCGGCGCGCGCTCTCCCAGTGACCGCGATGCCCTGGAATTGTTCGCCGAAGGGCTGGAAGCCGGTTGCCACGGTTGCTTAATGGGACGCAACGTCACCAAAGCGCCCGACCCAGAGCGGCTCATCCGCCAGTTTGGGCTGGTAGCGCACCAGGGCTATAGCGTGGATGAAGCCCTGCGCGGTGAGAAGTGGGACAACGTCCGCCTGCGGGTGGTCACCTCCAAATGCACTGGCTGTGAGTTGTGCGTCAATACCTGCGTAGGGGCGCACGGCGCGGGCGAGTTCAGCACCCATCTGGCGCGCCTGAGTATCGACACGCTGGCGCTCGGTCAGCACAAAGTGCATTACTGTACACTCTGCAAAAAGTGTATCGATATCTGCCCAACCGGCGCGCTGCGCTGGCATCCAGTCAGCGGCGCGGTGGAATTAATCGTTGAGCAGTGTACGGCTTGCGGCAAATGTGTTGACATCTGTCCGACAAACGTAATTATCAAAAGCGATGAGAAAGTGTTTGTCAACGGCGCAGAATTACCCTGGGTGCCGGTCATTTGCGACCTGTGCGGCGGCGACCCGGCCTGCGCGCGAATCTGCCCGACCGAGGCGATTACTATCGATCAAAGGAAGGTGCTGAAATGAACCCGACTCTGTCTGGATATTGCAACCGTGTTTTGCGTGTAGATGTGGGCAAAGGCCGAAGTTCGGTGGAACCTCTGCCAGAAGATGCCCTGCGCCTTTTGCTGGGTGGCAAGGGCCTGGGCGCATATTATCTGTATACGGAATTGAAACCCGGCACCGACCCGCTCGGCCCGGAGAACCTGTTGATCCTGCATACCGGCCCGCTGACCGGGACAACTGCCCCAACTGCCGGACGCTTCGGCAGCACCACCAAAAGCCCGGCTACTGGTACCTATTCCGACTCGTACTGCGGCGGCTTTTTTGGACAGACACTCAAGTACGCCGGGTACGATCTGGCGATTTTCTCTGGTGCTGCCTCTGAACCGGTGCTGGTGGTGATCGATAATGACAAAATCGAACTCCGCTCCGCCGCGCATTTGTGGGGCAAGACCATCACCGAAACCGATCTGGCGCTCAAGGCCGAGTTTGGCCCGGGCTGGCAGTCGCTGGTCATTGGGCCTCCAGGCGAGAAGCTGACCAACATCGCCAGCATTTTCAACGAGACGCGCGCCCTGGCACGTGGCGGGGTAGGCGCGGTGATGGGGTCGAAAAAGATCAAGGCGATCGTCGCGCGCGGCACAGGTACTGTACATGTTGCCGACCCCAAAGCTTTTGACCGCGCCAATCAGTTAGCGTACCGTGCTATTCGAATGTCCAGCAGCATCAGCCGCATGAAGGTGGAGGGCACCGCCAATATCCTGGAATTTATCAATGTGGGCGGGGCGCTGCCCACGCGCAACTTCCAGCAAGGCCAGTTTGAAGGCGCGGACGAGATCTGCGGGACTGCCTGGCGCGAAAACTCATGGAAGCGCGATTACGCCTGTTTTGGCTGCCCGATCAACTGCTCCAAAGTGACCGCCGAACTGGACGGAAAAGTGTTGGAAGGCCCGGAATACGAGACCATTTATGCCCTCGGTTCCAACTGTGCCATCTCCGACCGGGATACGATCACCCGCATGTCCATGCTGTGTGACGAATACGGCATCGACACCATCAGCGCGGGGGCGACGGTCGCTTTTGTGATGGAGATGTGCGAGAAAGGTTTGCTGACCTCCGCCGAATTAGACGGCATTCAACCGCGCTTTGGAGATTGCGTCTCTGCGCTGGCACTGATCGAGAAAATGGCAAAAGTCGAAGGCTGCGGGATCTGGCTCAGCCAGGGCGTGGCTGCCATCGCCGAGAAATATCCGGCGGCGAAGCCTTTTGCCATGCACGTCAAGGGATTGGAAATGCCCGCCTACCATCCGAATGCGGCCAAGGGCATGGCGCTGGGCTACGCTATCTCGGAGCGCGGAGCGTGTCACCTGCGAGGCGCGCCGCTGACCGAAGTCTTTGGCGGTGCGGATCCGCTTACCACGCACGGCAAAGCGCGTCTTTTCCGCGATCACCAGGCCGATGCCGCGCTCTGGAACAGCGCCACACTATGTTATTTCCCCAGTTTTGGGATGAACCTGAAGGAGTTGTGTCAGTTGGTAAACGCCGCCACGGGCTTCAACTATACCAGCGTGCATGAGTTCGAGACAGTCGGTGAGCGCATCAGCACC
>JBBRWF010000461.1:0-4171 GCA_038249405.1 Anaerolineales bacterium | reverse complement strand
GTCTGAAAAAGGTGCGATGGAAAGATAATCAATTCCGATCAATTTAATTTGATGATCCACCAGCCATTGCGCGCCATCGGCGCTGACTGCCACAAAATCCGATTGAAACCTTGTCGGTGAAGTTTTCCAAAACTCCGAATTACGGGTGCGGATCAGAAGCCGCTCCGTTCCCTGTGGAATGCTCAGCTGCTCAAACACATCGGCTGAGATCGTATCAACCGTTGGAGCATGGCGAACTAATGCAGGTCCACAAAGGATTTCAAGGCGAAGCGATTCGATCGCGGCGCCGCCTTGTAAAAAATGAAGCGGTGCATCCACATGTGTACCAGTGTGAACTCCCATGTGAAGTTCAGTGACCGTGGCGAAGTCGCCCATTGTCTGATCGCTCACACGAGATAGCTTGACGGCTTGTGATTGGGGCCAGACAACGATATCAGGTGAGAGGGGGAGTGATATATCATAAATTTTCATCAGTTTCTCTTGTTTACAATCCACTAACGTGAAACCGTCGAATCCGAATCCGCCGACAGGTTTTTAAGTTCATCGGCAGTGGTGATGACCATATCACCGTGCTGGCTCAATGCAAGTGCAGCTAATGCCGTTCCATAACGCAACCCTAAACGCAGGTTATTATCAAGCCATCCATGAATGACCCCGGCGGCAAGCGCATCTCCAGCCCCGAGTCGGTCTACGATGCGGGTTGGCAGGCTGGGTTGATGAGAAAATAATTCTTCAGATAACAGCGCCGCTCCTGATTCTCCCAATGTCACAACTACGTGTTTTGCTCCACTCAACGAGGATAATTGGCGGGCAATTTCCTGTGGGTTGCCTGTAATCCCAAATAGCCTTTCAGCATCCCTTTTCGAGCAAAATAGAATCTCCACTTTTTGGATCAACTCTGTTAATTCGTGCGCAGCTTCCTTTGGTTCCCAGAGTTTTTGACGATAATTGATATCAAAACTGACTGGCACCTGGGCAGCTCGGGCACGGGCAAGCGCGGTGCGTATTATCACGCGGGAATTCGCAGACAAGGCAGGGGTGATCCCGGTTAGATGCAGAAGACGAGTATTCAATAGAAAGTCCCAATCAATTTGATCGGAGGTTAACAATGCAGCCGATGAATTTGCGCGGTCATAGAGCACCTCAATCGAACGGGGCGGTTCGGAAAATTCCACATAATACGTGCCTATTCTTTCGTTCTCACTCCAGATAATGCTTTCAAGGTTTACCCCGCACAAGCGCAGTGAGTTTGCCGCCAAACGTCCCAGGGCAGAGGCAGGTAAGCCTCCAACCCATGCGCAATTTCGATTGAGGCGGGCAAGTGCGCCCATGACATTAGACTCCGCGCCGGCGGGATCCACTCTTAATTGATTTGTTGCTTCCAACCTATTCCCCGCTGAAACGCTTAAGCGCAGCATGATTTCACCGAAAGCTGTTACATCAAAACGGGTCTTAGCCATTTCTAACAGACTTCCAGGCGGCGATTAATTCTTTCCCACGAGTTTGGAGGTCTTCCAAAGATTGCCCGCTGCCGGCAATCAAAGCACTTCCCACACCAACAGCGGCTGCTCCGGCTTGTGCATACGCACCTATGTTGCCCGGCGTGATTCCCCCGGTAGGAACAAAATCAACATCATCCAACGGAGCGCGCAAGGCTTTTAGATAAGCTGGGCCAAGCAAGTCTGCAGGGAAAAGTTTTACCAAACGACAACCAGCAGCATGAGCAGTAGCGGCTTCCGTGGCGGTAAATATTCCTGGTAAGTGCAAAATACGTTGATCTTTTGAAAAAGACACAGTTGGCAGGTCAAGATTGGGTGAAACCAAAAACTGTGCCCCCGCAGCGAGCGAAACGCGCGCATGCGTCACACTGCGGACTGTGCCGGCGCCGATCAACATACTCTCTCCCATTTCCCTGCGCAAAGAGGCGATGGCTTTCAGGGCATCAGGGCTATTCAACGTTACTTCGAGAACACAAACTCCTGCGGAGGATAATGTTTTTGCAACCTCAACATAATAATCAATCGAAAATTGCCCGCGCATCATCGCGATGATACCTGCGTTTTTGATTTGCTCAAATGTGTCATTTACCTGCATCATTAAGAAACCTGCGCCTTGCGTTTGTGCCAGTCATCTTCAAAGAGATTGAAGTGTATCGCCTGGCGGGGATGCTCACGGATGGCGTCTTCGTCCACGGAAATGCCAAGCCCGGGTCCGCTGGGAAGCGAAAAATATCCGTCTACCACCTCCGGTAATCCAGCAGCTACTTGTTTAATGTACGGGTCGGCGAAGTCATTGAAATATTCCAGGATCTTAAAGTTAGGTGTGCATGCCCCAAGGTGTAGAGCCGCCGCTGTCGAGACAGGTCCGCCAACATTATGCGGGGCGATGAGCATGTAGTACGCCTCCGCCCAGGCTGCCAATTTCTTTGCATTCAGAATTCCACCGAAGTGAGTAATATCGGGTTGAATAATATCGGCAGCCTGCAGCTCAAATAATTCTCTATATTCATGAAGTGTGTGTAGACGCTCACCGGTTGCTACCGGGACCCCAAGCGCAGAAACCGCCTGAGATACTTTTTTTAGCGCAGCCAAATTTTCAGGAGGCACCGGCTCTTCATACCAGGCGGGCTTGAAAGGTGCAAGTTGATGAGCCATATCAATCGCTGTAGCCGGATTGAAACGTCCGTGCATTTCGATCAACATCTCAACATCAGGTCCAATGGCATCTCGTACCGCCTCCACCAACGCCACTGCTTTGAGTTTTTCAGCACGATCCACTTCATACAACCCCGAACCAAATGGATCAAATTTCAGTGCACGGTAGCCCTTCGCGATAACTTTTTTTGCGGCGGCGTGAAAATCTTCAGGGGTTCTCTCAACGGTGTACCAGCCATTGGCATAGGCTTTGATTTTTTCGCGAACGGCGCCTCCAAGCAACCGATACACAGGCTGATTGGCCGCCTTTCCGATAATGTCCCAACAAGCCATTTCGATCAGGGCAATGCCGGTCATGGTTGTTTCACCGGCGCGGGCATAATCTTCGCGGAACAGGCGCTGAATGAGATATTCGATATTAAACGGATCCTGTCCCAATACATAGCGCGGCACGGCTTCTTCAAGATAACCATTGACAGAATCTGTACGATTCACCGCCCGCGCTTCGCCATACCCAACCAGCCCTTCATCAGTATCCACGCGCAGGAATGTGATATTGCGCCAGGGCGTGCCAAGTACAAGGGGTGTCACCTTTGAAATTTTCATCGCAGTTCTCCTACCTACAACAACCGATTTTTATTCAACAGTAAAGTGATATTCACCGGATGTGATTTTATAGACAGCCTGACCGGCTTCGCGTCTCACCAAGCCGATGCCTGATCCCTCATCGACAGGTTTACCCTGCTCGTAAATTCTTGCAGAAGATCGTGCTGGAATCGTCACCGTGGCATATGAATTAGCAGGGATGTTGATCTTCCATTCGAATACATGGTTGTCGAATTTCCAGTGGCTGGAAATCAACCCATACGGCGAGTGCAATTCCGCTTTTGCGCTGGTTAGTCCCCCGCCCGGCTTTGGCTGCATCATGATATGCCTGTACCCGGGTTCGGCAGGGTCAAGATCGATGCCCCCGATGACGGCATACATCCAGGCTCCAATGGCGCCATAGGCGTAATGGTTGAAGGAATTCATGCTGACATCCTGAAAACCCTTATCCTGTGTCCAGCCATCCCAGCGTTCCCAGATCGTGGTCGCGCCCTGAGTGACCGAATAAAGCCATGAGGGCCAGGTGGTCTGGCGAAGCAAGGCATAAGCGACATCGATGTGTCCATTCTCGCTTAAGACCCAGTTGATGTATGGAGTGCCGAGAAAGCCCGTGCTTAAATGGGTGTCTCTTCCTTGAATATTCTTGACCAATTCATCCATGGCAACCTGCCTGGCATGGTCTGGTAACAAATTGAAGTGTAAAGCCAGGATATATCCGGTTTGCGTCCCGCCAGTCAACGTGTTATCGGGTAAAAGGTAGCGAGCGCAAAATGCATTCCTAACTTCATCCGATTGGGCATTGTAACGGCGGGAATCTTCTTCATGCCCAAGGATGCTGGCGATCTGTGCCAGTAACCGTGTGCTGTGCGCATAAAAGGCAGTACCTATTAATTCCTTGGATGTTCCGCCTT
>JBBRWF010000460.1:0-4172 GCA_038249405.1 Anaerolineales bacterium | reverse complement strand
GGATGGGTCGCTAAACATGACATAAAAACCATCCTTAAAGCGGCCTGCTCCATCACCACGCGTATTAACCCTGCCAGCCGCTTTAAGGATGGTTTTTATGTCATGTTTGGCGACCCATCCAACCCGCAATGGCGGGCAGACCATTCGCGCGGACTGGTGGAAGCCAACTATCTGTGGGAGATTGGCAAGATCGGTATTGATACCGATTGCGGATGGGCGGCTTTTAACAACCTGAGTAAAGGCTGCGCCTTTACCGAAATGTTCACGAACCATCCTGAAGCACAATACCCGGATGACGGCGTGGGTGTCGAATGTTGGACGGTGGGCCGTGGCAAGGTGGCCAACCTGGATTATGAGCAAACTTCCATTTACCTTATGGAGGTGGAAATACTCAGTCCGTTTTACAATTTTTCCCCGGGCGAGGTCAAAAGCTTTGAGATCACGTGGGGCGTGAGTAAAACTGCCGGGCAGGTGCTGGATGCGAAAGCGGGGGGCTGCACGACAACGCCGTTTTCCGCGCGCAGGTCTGGTGAGAAGATCAGCCTGGCTGGCGCTTTTGGGGTCTACGCTGTGGGCGAATTGTTGGTCCAGGCTTTGGATGCCAATGGGAAGGTCATTTCGACAGAGCAATTTCAGGCTGTGACGCCTGATGCGCCAATGCTGCTCTCTGCGGAAATTGCGGCGATGCAGGCTGTGGTCAGCGTGCAGCTGCTGGTGAAAACACCGGCGGGGGATGTTTTCCTGCTGTCTGAATGTAGTTTACAGGATGGCTGATATGGAAAGAAGATGTGCCTATCTGCGTCCGGACGAGCTGCGTGCCGAGCTGGCCCAACACGCGCTGATCTACTTGCCGGTTGGGCCATTGGAATGGCATGCGCCGCACCTGCCGGTGGGCACAGACCCGCTGCATGCTGAGCAAGCCGCTCTGGCAGCCAGTAAAAAGACGGGCGGGCTGGTTTACCCATGCCTGTATTGGGGTACCGAGCGGGAGCGCTCCTCGGAAATGCTGGATTGGATCGGCCTGGAGCCTGGGCAGTGGGTGGTGGGCATGGATTTTGCGCCGGATGGCTTGCCCAGTCATTATGCCAGTGAAGATATCTTTGGTTTGGTGGTGCGCGAGCAGCTGCGCCTGATCTTTCGTTGGCCGGTGAAACTGGTGGTGATCGTCTCGGGACACGGCGCCACAAATCACTTGCAGGTACTGGAGCGCCTGGCAGCCGAATATTCGGCCGCAAACTCTAAAACCATGTTGGTGCTGCCTTTTGTCAGTGGTGAAAATGGGATCATGCGGGTTGGACATGCCTCGCGCATTGAGACTTCCAGCATGCTGCACCTGCTCCCAGAGAGTGTCAACCTTGAACTGCTACCTGCCGCTGAGAAACCATTGCAAAATGTGGATTGGGCAGTTGTGGATTACATCACCTTTTCTGGTCAACCCGACGCGCGCAGAATTGTGAGCGCTGATGATGACCCAAGGGCTTCGACTGCCCAGGAAGGCCAGCGTGTTTTTCAGGCGGCAGTCGATCATATTGTTGAGCAGGTCAATGCTGAGGTTAAGAAAAATTCTAAGGGTTCTCCGAAAGGTGGCAACCCAAATGAGTGAACAAATTGTTCGTTTTTATTTTTAGCGTTATCTGGAGGTTTTATGAATAGAGCAAGAGCAAGTGAAATCCAAGCCATCGATTACAGCCTGGTCGGAAAAGAAACCGCCCGGGCGATTGAAAAGGGTTTGGCAGACGCAAAATGGTATGCCTCGCCAGTTCCTAAAGAAAAGATGCGCGAACTGCTCGAACGGCGCAACGGCCCCGCCATCCGCGATACCCTGCTCTGGTTTGCCCTGTTGTTTATCTTTGGTTTAAGCGGGATTCTTTTATGGGGAACCTGGTGGGCGATCATCCCCTTCGCCATTTACGGTGTGCTGTACGGCTCGGTTTCTGACTCGCGCTGGCACGAATCCAGCCACGGCACAGCTTTTAAGACTGACTGGATGAACAACGCGCTCTATGAGCTGGCCTCCTTCATGGTGCTGCGCGAATCGGTGCACTGGCGTTGGAGCCACACCCGCCATCATAGTGATACGCTCGTGGTTGGGCGCGATCCTGAGATTGTGGTAATGCGTCCGGCCAATCTGTTTAGCCTGTTTTTTCTAAATGTTTTCGATCTCAATGCCCTGAAAATGTACGTCAGCAATGTTGCGCTGCACCTGACTGGGAAATTGACTCCTGACGAGCTTACCTATATCCCTGCTTCGGAACACAATAAATTATTTGTCAGGGCGCGAATCTATGTCTTGATCTATGCCTTTGTGATTGCCTTTTCCATTTATGTCGGCAGCATCCTGCCCCTGATGTATATCGGGCTGCCCAATATTTATGGCTCATGGTTGATGCTTATCTATGGTTACACCCAGCACTCCGGGCTGGCAGAGAATGTTCTCGACCATCGTCTGAACTGCCGCACTGTCTACATGAATTGGCTCAACCGTTATCTCTACTGGAACATGGGTTATCATATTGAGCATCACATGTTCCCGCTCGTGCCATACCACGCGCTGCCGAAATTACATGAGCTCGTCAAAGCGGATATGCCGACCCCTTACAATGGACTGCTCGAAGCCTACCGAGAGATTATCCCGGCTGTGGTGCGCCAGTCCACCGACTTCACGTATTATGTGAAACGTCAACTCCCCAGCTCAAGCTTTGTACCGCTCGAAGCAGCGCCGGTGGATGTTGAGCGGCAGATCCTGAATGGCTGGCTGGAAGTTTGTGAAAGCAGTACCCTGCAAATAGAAGATGTTTTGCGCTTTGACCATGAACAAAAAACCTATGCCCTGTATCGCGCTGCCGATGGTCAATTTTACGCCAGTGATGGGCTTTGCACGCACGGCAACGCACATCTGGCGGATGGCATGGTCAAGGGGACGCTCATCGAGTGTGCCAAGCATAATGGCCGTTTTGATTTCAGGGATGGCTCTCCACAGCGGCTGCCGGTTTGCGTGGGGCTGAAAACTTATGCGGTGCGTGAAAGCGACGGGAAACTACTGGTCGATTTGACCAGCGCGGGCGGTTATGGCGTGACCCAGGCGGCTATCACTTACACCTTTCGGGTGGTGAGTAATCAGAATATCGCCACCTTTATCAAGGAATTGGTGCTCGAACCGCTTGCTGGCTCTATGCTGCCAGCCTACCAGCCTGGCGATTACATGCAGATCGATATCCCCGCATACGTCATGCGGTCATTGGAAGATACCAATGTCGCCGAGCCTTATGCCATTGTTTGGCAGACTCAGGGTGCCTATCACTTGAAATCTGCCAACCCTATACCAGTCCGGCGGAATTATTCGCTGGCTACCAATCCAGCTCGGGATAATGAGTTGCGCTTCAATGTGCGCCTGGCTGTGCCGCCGCGCGGTGTGGACTGCAATTCCGGGATTGGCTCGTCTTATGTATTTGGTTTGAAGCCAGGTGATATTGTCAGCGCCATAGGGCCGTTTGGCGAGTTCCATGTCAAAGAAACGGCGCGCGAATTGGTGTATTTAGGCGGAGGAGCCGGGATGGCTCCACTGCGCTCGCACCTTTCCTGGTTGTTTGAGACACGCCAGACCCCGGCCCTGGTAAGTTACTGGTACGGGGCGCGCTCCCTGCAGGAATTGTTCTACCAGGATTACTTTGAAGAGCTGGCCCGCCAGAATGAAAATTTTAGCTTTCATGCAGCCTTGTCTGAGTCGCAGCCAGAAGATCACTGGCAATCGCATACTGGCTTTATCCATGAAGTCTTGAAACGCGAGTATCTCGACTCACACCCCGACCCGAAGAGCGTTGACTATTTTCTGTGCGGCCCGCCGGCTATGATCAAGGCTGCTACAACCATGCTCAGAGAACTGGGTGTAGACCCTGCACAGATTGCATTCGACGAATTCTAAAGTTTCATCAGTCTGAATATTTTGATTGATAAAGGATCACTAATATGCCACGCCCAACGATCAAGGATTTGCAGAACTTAAAAGGCAAGAGAAAAATTGTTTTGACAACCGCTTTTGATTACTATACTGCGCGGGCCTGTGAACTGGCCGGGATTGATGCGCTGGTTACATGGCCGCAGCATAATGAAACCATGGAAGAACTGATGATGGTACTGGAACAGGTGCGGAAGGGAGCCCCGAATACCCTGAT
>JBBRWF010000459.1:0-4178 GCA_038249405.1 Anaerolineales bacterium | reverse complement strand
GAGGCGTCAGAACTCAAGATAGACTCATTGACACTGCCGATATATTACGGCATAAGCTCGGTTTTCGCGGCTATATTCACTTAAAAATTATGCCTGGCGCAGAAAAAGATCAACTAGAACGAGCAATGCAGCTGGCAGATAGGGTTTCTATCAATCTTGAAGCCCCAAGCACTGAGCGATTGGCTCTTCTGGCTCCACATAAAAAATTCTTAGAAGAATTGCTCCAGCCTCTACGTTGGGTCGATGAAATTCGTAATACAAAATACCCTGATAAAACCTGGAACGGGAGATGGCCTTCATCTGTTACTCAATTTGTTGCTGGCGGCTCAGATGAAAGTGATCTGGAGTTGCTTTCAATAACAGACTGGCTGACAAAGAATGTGAAACTTAGAAGGGCTTATTTTTCTGCTTTTCATCCAATACTGGATACGCCGCTCGAAAATAAAACCAAAGTTGATCCAATGCGTGAATATAGGCTCTACCAGGCATCCTTCTTGCTCCGTGATTTCGGTTTTGGACTCGAAGAATTGCCTTTCACGGGTATTGGAAATTTACCATTGTCTGATGATCCAAAACTGGCCTGGGCGAAATTAAATCTCGCAGAAAAGCCGCTGGAAGTCAATTTTTCCAGCCGGAACGAATTGATGCGCATTCCAGGGATTGGCCCGAAAGGCGCCGAGGCCATAATTCAAGCCCGGCGCCAATCAAAACTAAGAGATCTTTCAACCCTAACCAAGTTGGGAATAGTCGCTAAACGCGCTGCGCCTTTTATCTTGCTGGACGGAAGAAGAACGAACTTCCAGATGAGCCTATTCTAAAAATACCATTTAAGGGATATCTTTAAAAATATCTGCTGCTGCAAAAGCTACCCCAACCATGGTTGGACCTGTATGTGCTGCCAACGCAGGTGACATATAGTTGATTGGCATAAAAAGTGAATCAAAAACCGGGGTTATCATTTCCTTCAACATCAATGCAGCTTTTTCGTTATAAGAATGCAAAACCTGTACACGTAATTCACTGCCGGGCTGGTGAAACTTCAACATTAAGTCCACCAATCCGTGTATTGCTTGGTCAAAAGTACGAGCCATGCCCAGTTGTGAATAAGTACCGCCTACCTTCTCGACACCAATTATTGGCCTAATTTTTAGTATCGAAGCAATCAGGCCTTTCATGTGTCCAATTCGACCACCGCGAATGAGATACTTTAGTTCATCCAGAGTGTAAACACTTTCGCTTGCATCCCCAATTTTCTTAATTAATGCCAGAATTTGTTCCTTCGACCATCCAGCTTTGAGCGCCCGAGCTGCAGCAGCTACCTGCCAGCCTTGAACTGCACAAAGGGTTTTGGTATCTACAATCGTCACGTTGGCTTCAGGTGTCATCTCCGCCCCCGCCTTGGCAGCATTAACTGTGCCACTCAATCCAGAAGACATGTTTATAGAAATAATGTCTTTGTCTCCGCTGCTGGCCAATTTTTTAAACATTGCAGCGAAATCTCCTCCCGCAGGTTGAGATGTAATTGGGAAGCTGTTTGTCGCCATTAGCTTCTGCTGCAATTCTTCTGGGCGGATATCTTCACCGCTGCGATAAGATTTTCCATCCAATGTGATTGTGTGCGGAACAATATGTATGGGGATTTCTGGCATCAGGTTTGCAGGCAGGTACATATCCATCCCAGTATCAGTTACAATTTGCATAAAACACCTCCCGCTACATAAATAACCAGATTCATCAATTGAAATAGCAACTGGCTTAAATTAATTTTTCGATGCTAACCGACCCAACGCCCCAACCCAGGGTCGACCAAGCCTGTGCCCTGCAGGCACATCTATTTTTGAAAATTTCTGAGCCACATATGCCATAGTGAGAGCGACCCCGCCCCAATCTTCCGCAAACAGCGCAGTTTTCATTTTTTCAGCATAAATACCGGTCCAAATCCATTCCATACGGAATTTATCTGCCTTGACCCAATAGCCGCGTTTTTCCCAGGCAATGACCGAATTGTCGATTCCAGCGGATATTTGCGCGAGAGCAAGTGCAATAAATGCCGCTAAATCTTTTGATTCAGAACCTACATTTTCCTGCTTGGCTAATTCACGAATAGCCAGAACGATCCCCTTGCTCAACTGTGTCCGTTCTTTTCCAACAGATTCTGGATTAATAATGGTCATAGAATTGAGATTATAACGTAATTTTGGATTCGGTTGGCGTCATCAATTTAGCGTAATTTTGTATGCTGAGGCTATATACAACTCAGCATTAATAGCATAGAATAATTTGTCTGAAAATAAACTTATGAACAATAAAGATCACAACATCATCCTCATCATTAATACAGACGAATTTTTCCGCAGGGAAATCAAAGAAATCCTGGCTGGAGCAGGCTTTGTATTTGAATTTGCTGATTCCGCCAACCAGGGCTTTGAAAAATCCAATACTTTATTGCCATCTGTCATATTATTAGGTGACAGCCCAGGGATTAATAGCTTTGAAGTTTGTCGGCGATTGCGAACCAACCATGTGTTGGATGGTATACCGATCATCATGCTTATCACGCAAGGAGAACGGGATTCGCTGGCAAGAGGCTTAAGCTCTGGTGCAGATGATTTCATTGGCTTGCCTCTTGACAGCCTTGAAGTTCTGGCTCGATTAAGAAGCCTCTCTCGCTTTAATAGAGACCGCTATCTGCTTACTGACTTAACACGGTTTTCCTGGATGGCCGAATACGCCCACGAAGGGTATCTCATGTTAGACAAATCAGGCGCAATTCATTATGCCAATGAAAGAGCTCTTTATTTGCTGAACATGCCAGAAGATTTTTTTGGACTTCGCTTTGTAAATGTTGTTGAACGACAGTTCCTCCCTCAACCTGAAGACGCCTGGAGCAGCTGGCTGGAGGATCCCGCCCCTTGTTTTCTCATTCAACCAGAGAGTCCCACTGCGCGCGCAGTCTGGGTTGTCCTTGAAGCATTAGAACCACCCAATAGTGTGGATTACATGAGAGTGGTCCGTTTGCGGGATGTAACAGAACGCATGTCTATCTACCAAGATATGCGCAGATTTCACACAGTTGTCGCCCATAAACTGCGCACACCTATGTCAATGCTGATGATGAGTATGACGATATTAAAAAATCAAATGGAACGACTTTCAGCCGAAGAAATAAAAAACATGCTTCGCACTGCTATTAAAGGAACGGATCGCCTTGCAGACGAAGTACGGACAATATTGACTTATCTCGACGCCCCCCTTGCGCTCAATCTTGGCATCCCAATGCAATTATCTAACTTGCCAGAGATGCTAAAACAAATTTGCAAAACCCTTAATCTTGAAAATCTAAAATTCTCCCTACCAGAACGATTAAAATCGATAGAACTTGCGATAACTCCTGATGCTTTCGAAATGGTTTTAATTGAGCTTTTTGAAAACGCTCGAAAGTTCCACCCAACCCACCAACCAGAAATAGAAGTTTCAATCGGACAAACAGAACCAGATTTCATAAAAATGCAAGTCGCTGATAATGGCTTGACCCTATCTGTTGAGCAATTGCAATGGGCATGGTTACCATACTTCCAGGGCGAAAAGGATTTTACCGGTGAACTACCCGGATTGGGTCTCGGATTTCCTATGGTAGCTACGCTAATTTGGAAGTCTGGCGGGGCAATCAACCTTCGCAATAGGTCCGAAAGCCCCGGAGTAATAATTGATCTCAAGATACCTCTAGAAAGCACGATGCGCAGGATGGAAAGATCCGCAGCTCCGTTTAGTTCTTAATCCACACTGCAGCCAACGTCAATATCCCCCTGTTACCATATTATTTGATATTATTGATAATAAATATCTTGTTAGGAGAAAACATGCCCGAACCTGTAATACTTTCAGTTTTAGCGCATCCAGATGATGAATCATTTGGCATGGGTGGAACGCTGGCACTTTATGCAAAAAAAGGTTGTGATGTTTACTTAATATGTGCAACACGGGGCGAAGTGGGTGATGTTTCCAGTGAACATATGCAAGGCTTTTCATCTATAGCCGAATTGCGCGAATCTGAGTTACGGTGCGCAGCAAAACATCTGGGCTTAAAAGATGTCTTCTTCCTGGATTATAGAGATTCTGGCATGCCAGGATCACCTGATAACGCTCACCCAGATGCACAGGTAGCCCATTCCATCGAT
>JBBRWF010000458.1:0-4193 GCA_038249405.1 Anaerolineales bacterium | reverse complement strand
TGGGCATTTTTGATTCCAGCAGATATGCTTAAGGATAAATTTCGCCCAGCACCGGCTCGTTAGTACAGCGGCAGCCGTGATTGTGTGAACAGCCTTCATGCGGCAGAACAGGCACAACTTCTTTGGCAAATGTGCCGCGGGATTCATAGCATAATGGGCAGGCATCATCCGACACATTAATCCGCACTGAAGTTACACGCGCATTGCTGCGGAAATTCTTAAGCGCTACCGCCCTGGTGGAAAATTCACGTAAATCCGTTTTACAATTTACGCAGTTCGTCGCCGTATCCGGGGAATTTGCATTGCAACGTGAGCAGGTTTGCACAGCCAGCCTCCAAAATTTTTATCTATTGTACTCTGGGCGGTAAGGCCTGCAAAGGTCTTGGGGTGGTCTTTGTTTTTTCAGACCCGGGTTTGAACACAACTGCATCTCTGATCATGGTCGATTTATGATTTTCCACCATATAGCGACGCGTCAATGTTCTAATACGAGCGATCAAGATGTTGCAGGTGACTGGTTTGGTCATATAGTCATCCGCCCCGGCATCCAGCGCAGAAGAAATGACCGCAGGATCATCAAGCGCGGACAGAACAACAATAGGAGCGTTAGTAATTGTGCGCAAGATCTTGCATACCTCCCACCCACTCGTACCGGGCATTACAAGATCAAGGATAATAATATCAGGTTTCTCCTGGTGGGCTAATTCAATCCCCCTTGACCCATCATTGCACGAAATTACTTGCATGCCCTGGCTGCGCAGTAATACTCCCAACAGCTCAGTCATTGAAGAATCATCGTCGACGGTCAATACTTTGATTACCATAAGGTTTCCTTTCCAAATTATTATCCCAGAGTTTCAGCAAATTCGACTTTGCATATCCTTTACAAACCTGTTAAGAGCAGCTGAAGAGCTGGAGCTTACCAGCAAACCATTTTTTGATGACTCTGTATAAGCATTGATAAACCCAAACCGATTTGGAATTTGAAAAAGTTATTATAATGAGGGCACAAAAAGTCTGATTTGAGTATAAAGATTATGGTAAACTTCTTTTGTTATGCGTTTGTTGCTATCATATCCTTTCATTTAGTAGGAGACAAAAAATGGCAAAAAAATGGGTTTATCGTTTCGAAGAAGTTGCAGATGCTGAAAAATACGCCGGTTCGTGGGAAGGCGTTCGCGGTCTGCTAGGCGGCAAAGGCTCCGGCCTGGCAGATATGACGCGCGCAGGCGTCCCCGTTCCGCCCGGTTTTACTGTGACTACTGAAGCATGCAACGAGTTCCGAAAAGTCGGCAATTTCCCTGAAGGTATGTGGGATCAGACATTGACCGCATTAAAAGCGGTGGAAAAAGAGACAGGCAAATCTTTCGGCGATGCGGGCAATCCATTGCTCGTCTCATGTCGCTCGGGCGCCAAGTTCTCCATGCCTGGCATGATGAACACGATCCTCAACATTGGCTTGAATGATGTTGTTGTTGAAGGGTTGACACAGCTGACCGGCAACGCGCGTTTTGCCTGGGATTCCTATCGCCGCCTTGTTGAAATGTTCGGCACCACCGTCTTCAACCTGGATGATGAAGTATTTGAACATCCGATGGCTGAATACAAGGCCAAGAAGGGCTATAAAGTCGACACCGAAATGACTGCCGACGATTGGAAGACCCTGGTTGCCACCTTTAAGGAAGTTTACAAGAAGCATATCGGCTCTGACTTCCCACAGGATGTTAACAAACAGCTCGAACTGGCAATCAAGGCAGTATTTGAATCCTGGATGGGAAAGAAAGCCATCGATTACCGCCGCGCCACCAAGATTTCTGACGACCTGGGTACTGCTGTCAACATTGTGACGATGGTCTTCGGCAACATGGGCGATGACTCCGCCACCGGCGTTGCCTTTACCCGCGATCCATCCACAGGCGATAAGAAAATGATGGGTGAATACCTGATCAACGCCCAGGGCGAAGATGTGGTAGCCGGTATTCGCAATGCTGACCCGATTGAAAACCTGGTAAAGCAGTTGCCCGAAGCCTATCACGAGTTCATGGATATCACCGCCAAGCTGGAAAAGCATTACAAGGATGTCCAGGATGTCGAGTTCACCATCGAACGCGGCAAATTATGGATGCTCCAGACTCGCAACGCAAAACGCACCGCCAAATCCGCTGTCAAAATCGCCGTGGAAATGGTAAATGAAGGCCTGATCAGTCGTGAAGAGGCCATTCAGCGCGTCACCACCGATAATGTTGACACCCTGCTCCACCCGCAGTTTGATGACAAAGTCAAAAAGGCCAGTGTTGTCATTGCCAAGGGTGTGAACGCATCACCAGGCGCGGCCGTTGGACAGGCTTACTTTGATGCTGACAAGGCTGAAAAGATGGCCAAGGAAGAAAAACAGGACACCATCATGGTGCGCCCGTTCACCAAACCGGATGATGTGCACGGCATGATCGCTTCCAAGGGCGTACTTACCAGTGAAGGCGGCGCCACCTCCCATGCTGCTGTGGTTGCCCGCCAGTTCGGCATCCCCTGCGTTGTGGGCGCATCCATGATCAAAATTGATCTCGAAAAGCGCGTTATGGTTGTTGGCGATAAGGTCATCAAGGAAGGTGAATGGATCTCTGTTGACGGCACCACCGGCGAAGTCTTCCTGGGAAAGATCCCCACTGTTGCCGCATCCATTGAAGAACAAACCGACCTGCTCACTCTGCTCTCCTGGGCTGACGAAGTTGCCCGCCTTGAAGTATGGGCAAATGCGGATTACCCGAAGGATGCGCGCCGCGCCCGTGCTTACGGCGCCAAGGGCATTGGTCTGTGCCGCACCGAGCATATGTTCTTTGAAACGGAGCGCCTGCCGATCGTCCAGAAGATGATCCTGGCCGATACCAGCGAAGAACGCACCAAGCAGCTGGATCTGCTTCTCCCCAGCCAGCGCAAGGATTTCGACGGTCTGTTCGAAGCCATGGATGGCCATCCGGTCATCATCCGCCTGATCGACCCGCCGCTGCATGAATTCATGCCCGACGAAGAGAAACTGCTGGAAGAAGTCATCACAATGCGCGTCAAGGGTGAAACCGCCGGCCTGGCCGAAAAGGAACACCTGCTGAGCGCCATCAAGGGTCTGCATGAATCCAACCCGATGATGGGCTTGCGCGGTGTGCGCCTCTCCATCGCCATGCCTGAAATCGTTGAGATGCAGGTACGCGCCATCTTCGAGGCCGCTGCCGACTGCGCCCTGCGCGGTATCGTCGTCAAGCCCGAAGTGATGATCCCGCTGACCGGCACCGTCAAAGAACTCGAATGGATTCAGCCGCGCCTGGTGCGCATTGCTGCCACCGTGCTGGCTGAGAAGAAAGTAGCCCGCCTGGACTACAAGTTCGGCACCATGTTCGAAATCCCGCGCGCCGCTGTCACTGCCGGCGAGATCGCCAAACTGGCCGAGTTCTTCTCCTTCGGCACCAACGATCTGACCCAGATGACCTTCGGCTACTCCCGCGATGACGCCGAGCGTAACTTCCTGGTCACTTATGTAGAACAGGGCATTCTGCCAAAGAACCCCTTCCAAACCCTCGACCGCGAAGGTGTTGGCAAGTTAATGAAAATGGCTATCGATGATGGCCGCAAGACTCGGCCAAACCTCGAGGTTGGTATCTGCGGCGAGCATGGCGGCGATCCCGAGTCCATTGAGTGGTGTCACATTATCGGTAATAACTATGTATCCTGCTCACCCTTCCGTGTTCCGATTGCGCGCCTGGCTGCCGCTCACGTAGCTCTCAAATACAGCGATAAGAACGTAGCTGAAGACAAGTAGTAATCGTACAAATAATAAAAAAGCGGCGCACCAAAGAGGTGCGCCGCTTTTTTATTGACTTCTACCGGTGTTTTACCGGATGCGGATGACCTGACCAACATAGATCAAGTCTGCATTTTTGATTGATGGGTTGAGCGCCAGTAAATTGCTCACAGTTGTACCAAAGCGAACGGCAATGATCTTGAGCGTATCCCCTCTCTGCACCACATAAGTGGTGGCAGAGACCGGCAGGTTGATCACTTGCCCAACATAGATCAGGTTAGGGTTCGCGATCTGCGGGTTGACTTGCAGGATGGCATCCAGGGTGGTTCCAAAGCGCGCAGCAATCTTCTTGAGCGTGTCACCGCTTTGGACAGTATAAGTACCTCCGGTTGCAGGTGGAGGT
>JBBRWF010000457.1:0-4197 GCA_038249405.1 Anaerolineales bacterium | reverse complement strand
ACTACATGGCAAAGGAATAAACTTACAAAATCACTTAATTAACAGCACTGTACAGCAAAATGTGAGTCCGGAAGAATATATTAAAAATCATCCTGGAATGACCCATGAGATGCATCGCGATATGTGGCTTTCAGGTGATTTTCATCTGAAGGTAGTTTTACCAACACAACAAGCGGGTGCGCGAAGGACTTGCCTTTGGTTCGCACCCGCTTGAAGTCTATGGACCGAGTCAGGCGAAAGCGATGCTTCACCTTTGCTTTGCGCTCAAAGAGGTGCCGAGCGCGCGGAGACTAAAACGCCTCCGGCGGGGCAGCCTACCAACGGATCCGCTTGACGTGGTTATTGATCTTGACCGCCAACTTGATGCGGCCGCGGCTGCGGCGACGGCGCAGAACTTCGCGGCCATCAGCAGTGGACATTCGTTCGCGGAAACCGTGGACACGCATACGGCGGCGAATTTTGGGCTGGTATGTACGTTTGGTTGACATTCTCTGTTACCTCTTTATAGTGATAATAACAAAAATCATGCCGTTCAATTACTTGGACGGCATGGCATTATACCGTATAGTTCCGGAATCTAAAAGGCTATTTTGAAAACGTTGCAGGGTTTTTGCAAAGCCAGAGTATGCTGTTGTTGATTGATGATTTTGCTCCACTCTGTCAGTGAGCGACATCAATATTTTTTGGGCTGCAACTTTATTCGATTAGAAAAAACGGCTTCCTGATAATGTAGATAAAGATCGTTCACTCTGGCAGCGCAAAATTTGGTTTGTATAAGCTCAACTCCTGGCTTCTCAGGGCTGGCGGATGGGCATTTGTAAAAAGAAAGTGCTGCCTTTTCTAAGTTGGCTCTCCACCCAGGCTTTACCGCCATGTCGTTCAGCAATCGATTTAACGATGGCAAGCCCCAACCCGGAGCCTTTTTGTTCACGCGCCTCACGCTGTTTGGCACGATAGAACTTCTCAAAAAGGTGAGACTGATCCGCTGGCAAAATGCCAATGCCGCTATCCTGTACCGCAAAGGTGATCTTATTTCCATCAACTTTTACGCGCACATCCACACGCCCTTCGTTCGGAGTGTATTTAATCGCATTTTCAACCAGATTATATAAAGCCTGGTGAAGCAACGCCTGATCTGCTTCGATGGGCGGTATGGATTCTTGCGGGGGTGAAACTGTCAGCTTGATTCTTTTTTGTCCGGCCAGAAGTTGCAAAGGGCGTGTTACCCGTTCAAGCAAATCGGGCAGTGAGACCAATTCCAACTGCAAGCCTATCCCCGCTTCTACCCGCCCTAGGTCAAGAAGATTATTAACCAAGCGGGCCATATTTTCAACACCTGCAATAATATTACTAACATAGCCCTGCTGTTGCTCGTTGATTGTCCCAACCATCTCCAGCATGGTGGCGTAACCGCGGATGAGAGTGAGCGGAGAGCGCAGATCATGGCTGACCGTGTTTACAAACTCGGTTTTCATTGAATCCAATTCTTTGAAGTGGGTCACATCGCGTAAAATACATACCCGCCCAACCGGATGATCTTTGGCGATAACCGGTGAGGCGATTGCCAGGTAAACCTTTTTGGATGGCATGGCTATTTCGGCAGAAAGTTTTTCGGTTGAATTAGATTGCAGAATATCCAATAAGGGTTTCTGCGTTACTAATTTATCAATTAGCTGACCAGAAGCATTCTCCATTGCGGCGCCAAGTACATCCACGGCGGCCGGGTTTGCCAAAAGCAACCGGTTGTATTGGTCAATCACCAATACCGGATCGGGCGTGGAGGCCAGAATTGCTGCCAGACGCTGCCTGCCCACTTCTGCGGTGCGGAATAAGTGGTGGTTGGAAGCAGCCAGGGCGGCCTGTCCCGCCAGGGTGGTCAAGAAACGGATATCCTGTTCAGAAAAAGCCCGCATTTGATCGTACCCGGCCCACAGTACCCCATAACTGCTGTTTTCATGTCGAAGGGGAATTGCAAGTAAAGATGCCGGTATATTTTTTGCACCGCGCGCTTCCAATCCCAGTGATCGCCCAACATTGGGAATAAAAACGCGCTCCTGCTGGTGGGCAAGCAACATGACCCGCTCATCGAGGAAAGCAAATTGTTCCTTGTTTGGGCCAAGCGCGTAGACTGAGACCTGACCCTGCTCGTCATAGTCTCCAACAGATGGCATGACCACGCGTACGGCGCTTGCGCCGGTCGCCAGCACCGCTTCCAGAATTGATTGAACCGCTTCCCGCATGTCAAGACTGGAGGCAACCCCCTGGCTGACCAACAACAGGCGGTTGAGTTCCCCAAGGCGAGCCTGCAGGCTGCTGCGCATTTGTTCAAAGGAACGTCGAAGCTGGCCAACCTCATCCACCCCTTCCAGGGTGAGCGCATGGTCAAGCTGACCCTGGGCAATTCTTACCGCTTCGTTGGTCAGGGTCTGAAGGGATGTAGTAATGACTTTAAGACCCAATCGTAAAGAAATCAGGGCAACGAATGCGAGCACCAGGATCATCAGAGAAAGAGGCGCGGCAATGGTCAGGGCTAATTGTTGCGCCTGCTGTGCGGGTACGCTTAATACCACCGCCCACGAGCGCCCGGCTACCGGTTGGTAATAGACCAGGCTGCGGGTGCCATTGGGGGCGGTATCGTCAAAAAAGGCTGGCTGGCTTTGCCGCTGGCCGGAATACAGGCCAGCCAGCTGCGTGCTGACTGGATGGTATAAAATGCGGTTATTTTCATCCAACAGGATGCCATTGCCGCCCAGCGCAGATACGGATTGCAGGCTGTTGATCAGAGGTTGTGTAAAGGGGTTGGTTAACAGGTCTGTGCGTGCGATCAGGGCCCGCGGAGGTTGGCTTGAGAGTGGGTCTGGGATTGCAATGATAAAGGATAGATGGGCAGGTTGGCCTGGAATGGTATACACCTGGCTGCGGACACCGCTAAAGGTCAGGGCCAGTGCGTCAATTTCTTCGGGGAAGAGACTGGGTTCTCCTTCAGGCAGTGGCGGATAAAACCCCAAAACCTGTTTGGAACTGTCGACGACAAACAATTGGTCAAAATAAGGTATTGTTCGGATCTGCTCATCCAGCAAATTTACCAGGCCGCTGCCTGCCAGGGAAGATATTTCTGGGTGTTCAGAGATCTGGATGGCCAGGTTTTGACCGGTTTCAAGAATAAACGGGATGTTTTGAGAGGCAAGTTCGGCTGTGCTTTTCAGGCGGTTATTCAGCATATTACGCGCTGCGGCTCCGGAAACCAACCAGTCACCAGCCAGCAGAGCTAGCAAAAGGGAAATGATCAGTGTGCCTGTGCCAAGCAGGAAACGCGCCTCGAGGCTGCGTTCAGCGGGGGATGGGTGCAGCGGCAAGTTTCGCCCCCAGGCATCTGGAAAGGCAAAAACCAGTACCTGGGTAAACACTCCAGCCAGCAGCAATTCCCCACCTGTGGCAAGTGCAGCGTAAGAAACACCGGTTAATGCATAATCCAGACGGGCGGCCATGGAGCCTGAGGCTGCCAGAGATGCATCAATAATGAATAACGGCACATAAAGCAGCGCCAACCCCAGCGCAGCAACCAGAGGCTCACGCAGCAGGGTAAATATACGCGTCCGGTATCGCTGGCGAACAGCCAGACCGAATAATATTGCCAACAACGCCAGCTCCGGGCCAGTAAAAATGCTGTGTGTATCCCAGAGAAAACGTATGGCACCAGCCAGCAATCCCAATACTGCCGCGGCAAGCGGACCGAGGATTCCAGCGGCCAGCAAAAGCGGCAATCCTGAAAACAACATTAGCGCTGGGCCGCGTAATTCTTGTGGCACATTGGGCAGAGGCAGCGCTGTGCCTACGGGCAGCCGGATACCGATAAATAGATTGCCTGCAATCACCAACAGCGTCAGCCCAACAAAAATCCCCAGTTTTTGGGCATTCCAGGGCAATTGTTCATGCCGTCCATTCCAAACCAACCAGATATTAACCCCCAATAAAACAAGCCACCCCAACCAGCCAACGATGGTAAGCGGCCAGAATGGGGCAGGATAGGATTCAAATAACCAGAAGATAATATCCATAAATTGGATAACGGCCGGAAACACACCGAGATGAAATCATTATAGCATGTGCATTGTGAAATTTGATTGTGCGCTGAAATGACCCGCAGCGCGGCAGAAAATATCAAAAAGAGAGATTGAGACTGCTCTTATGGTCCGT
>JBBRWF010000456.1:0-4206 GCA_038249405.1 Anaerolineales bacterium | reverse complement strand
GTCAGTGTGTAATTGATTTGACTAACCAGCAAGTATTGACAGTAAGCTAAACGGGTAACGCGTTCTTTTTTCGGTATCATTTTGTAACAATAACCGTTTTTTCATCTACCGTCAATTTGTTCATCTTGCGTAAGTCCTAATGTATATTTTCTCCGGGAAGGAAGAATTTTATTATGGCTTTGTTTAGTTTACAGGATGTAAGCCTTGGGTTTGGCGGCCCGCTGCTCCTGGAGAATATAAATTTACAAATTGAACGTGGTGAGTGGATTGGCCTGTTGGGTCGTAATGGAATGGGGAAATCCACGCTGCTAAAACTTATTAATGGCGATCTCTCCCCGCAGAGTGGCGTGGTGGCCTCGCAGCAAAACCTGCGGGTTGCTTATTTGCCTCAGGAAGTACCCCAGGGTTTGGATGGAATTGTAGCGGAGATTGTTGCCTCAGGTCTCGATGCTGAGCCCGCCAACAGCAATTCTGAGGAACACTGGCAGCGCCAGCTGCAAGTCGATCAGGTCATCTCGCGTATGCAGTTGGATTCAAACGCTCGCTTTGATGTGCTTTCTGCGGGTCTTAAACGCCGGGTATTGCTGGCCCGCGGCCTGGTGCGCAATCCCGATCTCCTTTTATTGGATGAGCCCACCAACCATCTTGATATAGAATCGATTGACTGGCTCGAAGATTTCCTCAAACGCTGGGGCGGAACACTGCTATTTGTGACTCACGACCGCGTGTTTCTTCAACGACTGACCACCCGCATTGTGGAATTGGATCGTGGGCGTTTATTTGATTGGAATTGCGATTATGCCACCTTTGTCCAGCGCAAAGAAGCTCTGCTCTCTGCTGAAGCCGAGCAAAACATCAACTTCGATAAAAAACTGGCCCAGGAAGAACAGTGGATTCGTAAAGGGATTGAAGCCCGCCGAACACGCAATGAAGGCCGCGTGCGCGCGCTTAAACGCCTGCGTGATGTTCGCCGTGAACGCCGCGAACAACCCGGCAAGGTTCGCATGCAAATCCAGGCCGACCGCCGTTCTGGCCGGCTGGTCATTGATGCTGAGCAGGTCAGCTATACCTATGATTCCCAACCTGTCATTCAGGATTTTTCAACCACCATCCAGCGTGGCGATAAAGTAGGGTTTATCGGCCCTAATGGTTCCGGTAAAACCACACTTTTGCGCATATTGATCGGCGATCTGGCTCCCCAGCAAGGGCACGTGGAGCACGGAACCAGCCTCGAAATTGCTTATTTCGACCAGCTTCGCGCCCAGTTGGATGATACAAAGTCTGTTTTGGAAAACGTTGGTCAGGGTAGCGATACCATCACCATTAATGGCCGCTCCCGCAATATCATTGGCTATCTTGAAGATTTTCTCTTTACCCGTGACCGCGTGCATGCACCGATCAGTGCACTTTCGGGGGGTGAACGCAACCGGTTGCTGCTGGCGCGCTTATTCTCACGCCCTGCCAACCTTCTGGTGTTGGATGAGCCTACAAATGACCTGGATATCGAATCACTGGAAATATTGGAAGATTTGCTTCTGGAATTCCCGGGGACCTTGCTGCTCGTCAGTCACGACCGGGCTTTTTTGAACAACTTGGTCACCAGCACTTTGGTGCTGGATGGCAATGGCCGCGTGGGAGAATACGTAGGCGGTTACGATGATTGGCAGCGTCAGGCACAGACCGAAAAGCAGGAAAATGACGAGAAAGACAGGCCGCGCAAGCAAAGTGTTTTGCCCCTCGAGAACCAACCCCCTGTTGATGGGCTGCGCAAACCCGGCTACAAAGAACAGCGCGCCGCACAAGCCCGCAAAAAAGAACTTGACGAGCTTCCACGGCGCATTGAAGCCCTGGAAGAAAATCTACACAAACTCAGTGCTGCTGCCGCTGATCCCGCCTATTATCAGCGCGAGAGTGTTGAAATTGCCCGGGATGCGGCTTTATTGAAAGAACTGGAAGATAACCTCGCGCTCGCCTATCACCGCTGGGAAGAATTGGAAGGGCAGTAACTACCGGTTTTACCCGGCAATCCACTTCCTTCTTTTACGGGTAGCCGATCTTCGTGGGTGTTGGCGAAGGCGTCACCAGGTTCGTTGGGCGGTCAATACGCGGCCCGGCCCATAGCATTTTATCGTTTTCTGGCGAACCATTTGCGAGAATGGTTAGAATGAATTTCACCTGATTCCCAGCCAGTGAACTCAGGTCGATATCCACTGTATAATATTTGCCTTCATAGCCTTCAGCATATTGCCAGATTGTTTGAACTGCATCGTTATTAATTTGATAATCAAGCCGAAAGGTGGCATTGCAACCGTTTGCCAGGTAGCTGCAGTTGACGATTGCACGGAACCTGTCGCCTTTTCCCACTGCAAAGGCCGGATAGTAACCCTGGATAAAACCGTTATTGATATTTTCTGGAACAGTTAATAAGCCCGCTCCTTTATAGATCTGCCCATCTTCCAGTTGGGGGTTATCGCCTTTCGTTGCGTACCCTTTATTGCTGCCGCTTGCAGGACAATCCAGCTTACCAGAGCCAGAATTCCAGGTCGCGCTGCACACGCTGTTGGCAAAATCGTAAACAGTGGTCATGCCCCCCGTAGCAACCTTGATGTCCACATAAAAAGGCTCTCGATCAGAAGGACCCAGCCCAAACAACACGCCTGTTGCATTGCGCAGCAGCCAGTAACCTCGATACGTGCCTTCATCGGTTGGCGCTGTCAGGTTGACTGAAATGTCTACAAATTGTCCCGGCTTAACGCTGCCGCTTATGGCGGAGGTTGAAGCACTGCCGCCCATATTATTACCAGTGGAGAACACCAGCGCGTACGAACTCGTCCAGGTGCAGGTGCCAATGTTTTGCAAGCGCCAGGTTTTTGTGAATTGCGTACCCGGTGTAAAAACGGTCCCATCCGGTACCGTAATATCTTTGGCAAATGTGGCCCAATCACAATAGCTGCTGGGTTTTGTTGGTAAGGGTGTCTGCGGTGGTAGCGTTGCGCTCTTGGTGGCAGCCGGCGGCAGAGTTGGAAATACACTGGTCGGCAAGATCATTGGTGTGGCGGATGCCACGGGGGTTTGACCCTGGGAAGCCTGTGCAGTGTTCGCTGCAACCGTGTAAACTGCCTGGATGGTGGCAGCGGCATCCGGTGACTTGGATGGCAAATTGCAAGATGCCAAAATCATGCATAAAATGAGGCTAAGAATACTGAGTTTAATCGTTAAGCGCATAATATTGCTCCTATTGGGAGTGATCGCTTATTGGACGAATGCTCTTGGCAAAAAGTTCCCGATCTTTTTTGATAAGGATTACATAGGAATAATTTCATCGCCCGCACCCGGCGCGGTCTGTCCTTGGTTTTGATATTTCAGCGAAAACATGGCCTGAATAGAAAACTGAATAAAAAAGAGCCGGTTTGACCGGCTCTTGATTTTCTAGGGGCAGTTCAACAGCGCGCGTCCAAACTGCTGGTGATTAGGTTTATCGATATAAAGATCAACCCACTGGTTGCCACCGCCAAACGTCCAGGTAAAGTCTATCGATTTAGAGTCAGCCTTGTCAAAAGTAACAGTGCCGCTGTTCCCAGCCCCGGTGGCTCCATCGCTGCGGATCCATGTATAAGTTACATCGCCTGCTTTGTTGGTGGTGATTGCGGCGCTAACGGTGTATTGCACGGAACTGCATGCGCCGCTGCGGTTAACTGTGAATCCTACACTCGTGACCGCGAATTTACCAGAACCCGTGTCTACAGTACCGCTGCCGCTGCCTATCTTGATTTCAACATAGAAGGATTTTCCATTGGACCCGCCGGTAACAGGTAATCGTTGCCCGGCAGCGTTGGCGATACCCCAGTAGCCGCGATAAGTGCCGTCCGCTGCAGGTGCCTGCAGGTTCACAGGGATATCAATCGCTCCACCTGGGGCCACATTACTGGCCATTGGCTGGCTGTTTGGCCCTCCCATTTGGTTGTCAGAGTCGAACACCAGCGCATAAGACATATTCCATGTACAGGTGCCAACATTTTTTATACGCCATGTTTTAACAAAGGTGGCCCCCCCACTAAAAGCTGTCCCATCAGGAATGCTGACATCTGTCATGAACTGGGCTGCATCGCAAGGTGTGGTTTGCGTGGTGGGTTGTACGGCTGCTGGGCTCGACAACCCTGCTATAGAAGGGGTCGGCGTATTAATTGCCCCAGGCGCAGGTGTATT
>JBBRWF010000455.1:0-4212 GCA_038249405.1 Anaerolineales bacterium | reverse complement strand
ACGCCACCGAAACAATAAAAATGCTTCCGCAAAAACCTGATGGCATTTTATTGGCCGAGATTTTTCAACAAATCGCCCGTTTGGGCGCTATCCACCCGGCTTTACAGCCTTCCGAAAGTCCATAATTGGCGAAGGTATTGTATTAAAAAGTTACATAAGAAAAGGGCAGCAAACTTCCCTGCCCTTTTCTTCCAGCTGTTATTTCTTATGTCATTACCACTCAACCCAATTGCCCTGGGGATGCATCCAGGCCGAATCAGCCGCTTCAGCGGTGAAGATCTCGTTGAAACCAGCCAGGAAATCCTCGTCGCTGTAAAAATCGCCCAGCCCTTCAGCGCTGGTCCACACATCCACACCAAAGAACTCGAGCGCTTCCGGTGTACCCGGCGCGGCCATGCGGAAATAGGCTTCGTGCGAGAGCATGCCAAGCTTGCGCGCCTTGCCAATCGTTTTGGTGATCGACGAGTTGTGCAGTTTTTGCGCTTCGGCCATCGACTTGACTGTTCCGCGTGCCACGATGACCACGCGCTCGTTTTTCCCGAAAGGGGCCGGGATATTAAAGCTGGCGAAGCCCTGTGCCGGAGCCCAAACCACCGGATCGCGCTGGCTGAAGATCATGGCTCCGCCCTCCTGCACATGCGGATCGGCAAAGAAAGTGTTCAACCCGTCAAGGTTGTTCCAAAAGTCCATGATCAACAGCTCGCCCGCGTCTTTGGCCGGTGCGTGGCCTTCATGCGGCATGGGCACGTACACCAGGTGGCTGATATCGCCCAGCGATTGCGCGGCGGCGATATTGGCGGGTGTGCCCGCGTTCTGATTATGCACTTCCCGGGCTTTTTCCAGGGTAGCGGCTGCCAGATTGCCGCGAATGGTAAGTAAAAACATGGATGATTGGTTGTTCATGGTTCTCTCCTTTTGAATTTGGCGGATATATCTAAAGCTGCGTCTTTCAATTAATAAGACGGGCGGGTTTTGCCAAATTCATCGGTTAAACCAAAATTCATAACACCAGATCCAGATGAAAATGCTTAAAAAGCTGGCCGTCAAAGCTCAGATAGTCGTTTATCTCGCTGATCTGCCCGTTTTCGATGCTCAGGATGTGCAAAGCCGCGGCGTGATAAAGACCATCCGCTCCCAATTGGTAGGCGGCAAAGGCAGGGGAGCCGTTCGCCCTGATCGGAACCAACCGTAGGCGGAATGGGTGGAAGCTTTTGAAGAGAAAATCATCCAGGAAGGCCCGAATATCTGCGTGCCCGCCGAACCAGACCGGCAGCGGCGGCATGGTCAGCGCGACGTCCTCGCGCAGCACCGCGATCAACGCTGCGGAATCCGCGGTTTCCCAGGCGGCAACATAGCGCGCCAACAAATCCGGGAGCAGTTCACTCGACGTTTTTGGGGCGGTTATATTACCATGCTGCTGCATTGTTTCGCGGGCGCGCTGCAAGGCGCTGTTGATTGCAGTGCTTGTCATGTCCAGGGTTTCAGCGGCTTCGTTGGCGCTCCAGCCCATCACATCGCATAGGACCAGCGCCGCGCGCTGCCTGCCAGGCAGTTTTTGCAAGGTTGCGATGAAGGCAAGGGTAATGCTCTCGCGGATTTCATAACGTGCTTCCGGGTAAATCCCGGGTTGACCATCGATCCACTCGTCCGGCAGGGGTTCCACCCAGCTGACTTGTTGGCTGGGGGCTGGCAGGGGTTGGCTGGGGTCACCGCGCGCGTACAACTCTCTTGGCAAACCTCGCACGCGCCGGCTGTCTAGCGCATCCAGCGCTGCGTTGGTGGCAATTTTGTACAACCAGGCGCGCAAAGATGAACGACCTTCAAATGTTTGGATGCGTTTCCAGACTCGCACCAAGGTTTCCTGCAGCATATCCTCGGCGTCTTCAAACGAACCCAGGATGCGGTAGCAGTGCACCAATAGCTGCCGGCGGTAGGGTTCCACCAACTGCGCGAAGGCTTCCTGGTCGCCCGCCCGGGCTGCATTGAGATGCGGAATTTCATCGGTATTGATTGTCATTGATTTGCCTCTTCCAGTTTTGCAGAAACCTTTTCTGTTGGCACTTGCCTTATGGGAGTAATAAGCGTATCTAGAATTTGGATAATATTTCTCTATATTATCATTTAAAAACGCAAACCCGTGTAACCTTTTAAAAATCGTCCGTGTTGGTGGGCTTGATAATGGTGGATTGCAAGGTTGCTGACCTTTTTAATTGTGATAAGATTTACGCATGGATTTTTCCCAGATCACCAATGACCTGTTTATCGGCACCACGCCTGTTGCGCAGGATTATAATCGGCTGCGCGAGTTGGGTGTGCGCCTGGTCATCAACATGCGCTTCGCGCGCGGGCCGCACCCTGATACGCACCCCGAGGCGCTCAACTTTCTCTGGCTGCGTTCAATTGACAGCCCAATACTGCTGATCCCGATCCAAACGTTGATCAAGGGCACCCATACCGCGCTCGAAATCATCAACAAGGGTGGCAAAGTTTATTCCCACTGCGCTGCCGGGCGGCACCGCAGCGTAGCCATGGGCGCGGCCATTTTAATCGCGCAGGGTCACACCCCCGAAGCCGCAATTCAGCTCATCAAAAAGCAGCGCCCGGTCGCAGACCCGGAGATATTTTATATTCGCAGCCGCATCCTGGTCTTTGCGAAGCACTGGCATGGAAGTATGGCCTGAGAGCCGGGGTTGCAAGATTATTCCGATTCATGTTGAAATACAGCCGCTCTCCCTGAGGTAGATACGTTCTGAATAGATTTGTTATAAGCATTCCTGCCATACTATGCTGAAAAAGCTATGAAAAGAGTCGCCCTTTTCTTTGAAACCAATTTTGCCACACTGGCCCTGATGCTCATTTGCCTCGCGGCTTATGCGCCCTTGTTGCCATTTAATGGGTTTTATGGAGATGAATGGCAAATCGTATATGAATACATGCTTCACAAGAGCGCCGGATTGATAACCTATCTGTATTACGATGGACATCCGCTGGCGGCCTTGAGTTATGTGTTTAGTTTCAATTTACTGGGAGCGCATCCATTTGCCTGGCAGGTTTACAGCCTGACGCTGCGGCTGCTTTCGATACTTGCTTTTTGGATGGTGCTTCGGCGTGTCTGGCCGCAAAGACCGCGCGAAACCTGGATGGTGGCACTCTTGTTTGCCATTTACCCCCAATTTCATTTACAGGCACAGGCTGTAGCTTATTTTGAAGTCTGGCTGAGCTATATTTTTTTGTGGTTATCATTTTATTTCAGCATTCGCTCTTTGCAAGAGCCCCGGCGCTTTTGGGCGTTTACATTGCTGGCTGTTCTATTTAAGCTCTGCCACCCGCTCTCCAGTGAATATACCTGGGGTACCGAGATGATGCGGCCCCTTTTGCTGTGGTTTGCGCTCGGCCCACTACCCCGCGAACAGGTTAAGGCAGCATTGCGGCGGGTGATTACGGTTTTATGGCCCCATTTACTCATTTCGGCGGGCATATTTGCCTGGCGGGTGCTGATTTACCAATCTCCCACCGGGTACAGGGCTGACCCTCGGCTGCTTGAGTCGCTGATAAATGCGCCCTGGTCCACCCTACGCAGCCTGATTCTGTACCTGACGCCAGATGCCGTGCTGATTCTATTCACATCCTGGCAAAAAGTGTTTCAACCGGCGACCTTCGATTTTGGCAAATTATTCAACGTGCTTGGTTTCCTGTTTGCGCTCGCTGCCGCTGTCATCGCCTGGCTGTTTCTAAACCGCGAACGCGAGAGCGAAAACTCCTCCGGATGGATTTCAGGCGCGCTGTTGACCGGGGGCGCGACCGCGGTCTTTGGCATGCTCCCGTTTTATGTGGGTGGTTATTTCCCTTCGACCGGTATTGAGCCCTGGAGCGGCAGGTTTATTTTGGGATCTTTGCCTGGCCTGGCGCTGTTGGTTGTGGCGCTGATCGTATTTTTTATCCCTGAGAAAAATAGACAGGTTTTGTTTTTCGCGCTGCTGACCGGTCTGATGGTGGCCTGGCAGTTGCAGGCCGGCAACGAATTCCGCCGCTTGTGGACGACCCAGGCCGATTTTTACCGGGAATTATTATGGCGCGCGCCTGCGCTTAAGCGCAATACGGCCATCATCGTGGATTCCGGGACGATATCCCTGATCCGTGGGTCGGCCTACACCTTGAACGGTGTTTATGAGCAGGCACCCACCGCTGACGGGCAGCTGGCTTATTGGCTTT
>JBBRWF010000454.1:0-4212 GCA_038249405.1 Anaerolineales bacterium | reverse complement strand
TGGCCTTTATCTGACATCGTTTTGGGGCTCCAGATGCTTGGCGGGTTCATTTTCGCTGCATTAATGGCGATTAACGGTGAAATCACGGTTGGAACATATCTTGCCTATGTGGGACTTGTGGTCTGGCTTATCTGGCCAATCCGTAATTTAGGCCGTCTGATCGTTCAAACATCTACTGGGATGGTTTCTTATGGGCGTTTGCTGGAAATTATCAAACAAGAACGCGAGAACCTGGATAATGGTAAAGTTAATCCAACCACACCAGTGAGAGGTGAAATTAGCTTTGAAAATGTTTCATTTCAGTATTCAGACGGAGAGTCTGCTGTGCTGAAGGATGTGACATTTCAGGTCCAACCTGGCGAATCTGTTGCATTGATTGGTTCAACGGGGTCTGGCAAAACTTCTCTGGTAAATCTCTTGCCAAGATTTCATGAATACACAAGTGGGCATATTCTCCTGGATGGGATTGAATTGACTGATTATCCGCGCGAATATCTGAGGCAGCAGATTGGTATCGTTGAACAGGAACCTTTTTTGTTCAGCCGCTCAATCCGTGAAAACATCAGTTATGGTGTTGGACGAGAAGTAACAGTGGAAGAAGTCGAGCGCGCCGCTCAGGCAGCAGCCGTTCACGAAGTCATTCTGGGCTTTCCTGATGGCTATAAAACAGTTGTAGGTGAAAAAGGGGTTACCCTCTCTGGTGGACAAAAACAACGTGTTACGATAGCCCGCACCTTATTGAAAAATCCACGCATCTTGATTTTGGATGACTCTACTTCATCTGTGGATATGGAAACCGAAGCCGATATTCGTGAGGCTCTGGTGCAATTGATGGAAAATAGAACCACTTTCATCATTGCGCACCGGATACAATCTGTGATGAATGCCAACCTGATCGTCGTCTTAGATAAGGGCGAAATCATTCAAATAGGCAAACATGCCGATCTAGTAAACCAGGTTGACGGAATGTATCGCAAAATCTACGATATCCAGACCAGAGTAGATGATGAGCTTGCATTGGAACTTGCGTCCACCTAAAAGAGATCATTATTATTCATGGCTTGCCCCTTGGACAAGTCGAACCGATTCGATAACTAATAATTTCCATCGACTTGCAACGTTACTGCTTACGCTGTAAGCCTTGGAGGAAAAATGTCTGACGAACTGATAGAACTTGAAGAAGAAGAATATACCAGCCCTTTAACCACTCCCATTTTTAACCGGATATTGGGTTTATTACGCCCGCATTGGCAGTGGGTCGTTGGCTTTATCATAACAATAGCGCTGACATCAGCCCTGGACTCTCTGTTTACATATATCAATAAAGACATCATTGATCAGGCGATTGTAGGCAAAAATATACCTGCCCTGTGGCGTTTGGCAACAATGTACGGTGTGCTGCAGGTAATTCAATCGGGCATGGTGTTTACGTTTATTTATCTTGCCGGTGTGCTGGGAGAGCGTATTCAATATGATTTGCGCCGCAGCATGTTTGAACACTTACAAGATCTTTCGCTTTCTTACTACTCGCAGAATGCAGTTGGACGATTGATGGCACGGGTAACATCAGATTCAGGCCGCGTGGCAGATTTGATGACCTGGGGTCTGGTTGATACAACCTGGGCCTTCATGAATATTACAACCGCTACAATTTTCATGCTGATCATTAATTGGCGCATGGCACTGATTGTTCTGATTGTTATCCCTATCCTGACGGTCATTGCGGTGAGCTTTCGAAAGAAAATTCTTGTCGAATTTCGTAAATCCCGGCGTGCAAATAGCAAAATTACAGGTGCACATAACGAAAATATTCAGGGCGTGCGGGTTGTAAAAGCGTTGAGCCGGGAAGACGAAAACCTGGTTGAATTTCAGGATTTGACAGATAAGATGTATGAAGCCACATATCGGGCGGCCTGGCTTTCGGCTTTATTTTTACCAACAGTGCAAATCATCACCGCAATTGCCCTGGGATTTATTGTCTGGTATGGCGGCTTTCAGGCAACAGCCGGGCTCTTGACAATCGGAGGAATTCACGCATTTATTTCGTACCTGACATTCATCATGTGGCCAATTCAAGACCTGGCCCGGGTATATGCTGAAATGCAACATTCCATTGCTTCTGCTGAAAGGATATTTAAGTTAATTGATGCTGATCCAGATGTCCATAACAAACCAGATGCATTTGATGCCGATACCTTGATGGGTGAAATTGAATTTGATCACGTCAATTTCTACTACGAAGACCGTAAACCAGTGTTAACAGATTTCACATTAAAAATTAAACCTGGCGAAACGATTGCATTGGTTGGCCCAACCGGTGGCGGAAAATCTACGATTGTAAATCTTCTATGTCGTTTCTACGAACCGAGCGAAGGTGTTATTCGTATCAATGGACATGACTATACAGATTACACGTTGCACAGTATTCACAATAAGATAGGAATCGTATTGCAAACCCCGCATCTATTTTCTGGAACTGTTCGCGAAAATATTCGTTATGGGCGCCTGGGCGCGAACGATACGGATGTCGAAGATGCTGCAAAGCTGGCCGGCGCGCATGATTTTATTTGCACGCTTCCAAAAGCATATGACGAAAATGTTGGCGAAGGCGGAAACTTGCTTTCCGTAGGACAAAAACAACTTATCAGCCTGGCTCGAGCGGTATTGTCACGGCCCGAATTGTTTATTATGGATGAAGCAACGTCCAGTGTTGACACATTGACTGAAGCACTTATCCAGAAGGGCATGGAGACCTTGATGGAAGGTCGCACCTCGTTTGTAATTGCGCACAGACTCTCAACCATTAAACGCGCCGATCGAATCGTCGTCATTGCAGAAGGAAAAATTGCTGAAATAGGTTCCCACGCTGAGCTTTTACATGCAAAAGGTCACTATTATCGTTTGTATACTCAGCAATTTAAATTTCAGAGAGAGAACGAGTATAGCGCTACAGCAATGGTCCCATTAATAGAATAGCTGCTCATCTCTGCGGCCAGAGTAAAAGTATCCTTTTACTCTGGCTTTTTCCATGCCCATTTTTTAAATAATGCGAGTAACACCCGACCAAAAAGAGAATCCGTGGAGGTTGAAATGGAAAAAAACTTCACAATCTAGGGAAATCAGCTTGCCTGTACCCTGGAAGGCGATCCAAAAGCTCCATCTATTATCCTTATTCATGATTTATTTTCTCATCGTGAGGTTTGGAAGCAAACAATAACCGCGCTAAAAGGGAAGTATTACTGCATTGCTATCGATTTGCTGGGATTTGGGGCAAGTGACAAACCGAAAGATGGGGACTACAGCATAGCAGCTCAGGGTGAGCGCATTTTATTATTGGCGAATCAGTTGGGAATAAGGGACTTTTCACTTATAGGTCACTCAATGGGGGGTCAAATTGTTTTTTGTATCGCCGCGGTAATGGCGCCACAACGTGTTAAAAAACTGGTCTGTGTAGCTGGTTTGACAACTGGCGCTTATTCAAACCGAATGGAAAAAGTCAATTTTTCTCTCATTCGGAATGGCCGAAAATGGCCCTGGCTTTATGAGATTGCGGCGTCCTGGATTAATTTCCGCCCCTTTGTATCCTTTTATTTCAAGCCCTGGTTTCACAATATAGATGTTTTTCCATTTGCCAGCTGGGAAATAGACCGGCGCGCTGCGCTGAATCCTGCTTGCGCAATTTCTTATGATGAATCCCAAAAATCTATTCATGCGCTGGATTTAACCCAGCATCTTCGCAAAATTAAAGTAAAAACTTTACTTATCCACGGTAAGCAAGATGCTACAGTGCTTCTCGAGCAAGCTTTGCTTGCACAAACTTTGATTCCGGATAATGACCTGGCGCTCATAGAAAATTGTGGTCATTTTCCAATGTATGAGAAAGCAACACAATATTTAAGAGCACTTGATCTAATTTTTGGTTCGTAACAGAAAGCGACAACTCAAAAAATGAGACCATATGAAAAGGAAAAACATGGCTGAGTTTTTTAGCTTTGATGATCTCAGTTGGCCCGAAGTTACAGCATTACCCCGCGATATTCCCTTGATTTTACCGCTAGGTTCTGGTTATGATTTGTCGCTTTTAGCAGAGTCTTTGCCGAACCCACCCAAAATAGGGCTTTTGCCTTCTTTTCCTTTCGGTTGGCGCAATTCTGGATTAGAAATCGCAGACGAGTTTTTAAGAAACTACGTAGAAAACTTACTTAATTCCAT
>JBBRWF010000453.1:0-4228 GCA_038249405.1 Anaerolineales bacterium | reverse complement strand
GGCTGTTCCATCTGCATATGTCCATCGCGCTGTTGGTTCGAGAATGGGCACTTGGGAGCGTTAATTGGAATTTGATGAAAATTGGCCGAACCCAGGCGCGAAAGTTGAGTGTCTAGATAGGAGAATAATCGACCTTGCAGCAGGGGATCATTCGAGAAATCGATACCTGGCACAATATTGGCCGGACAGTAAGCCACCTGCTCTGTTTCGGCAAAAAAATTATCTGGCCAACGATCCAGCACCATGCGGCCAATCACTTTCAAGGGCACCAATTCTTCCGGAATCAGCTTGGTCGCGTCCAGATGATCGAACGGAAATTTGTCTGCTTCTTCCTGGGTGAAAAGCTGAACCGCAAATTCCCACTCAGGGAAATTTCCTGCCGAGATGGCTTCGAACATATCGCGGCGGTGGTAGTCTTGATCTGCGCCGGAAATTTTGACAGTCTCGTCCCAAATAGTAGACTGCAAGCCGAGCTTCGGGCGCCAGTGGAATTTAACGAAGGTCGATTGTCCGGCTTCGTTGATTAACCGGAAACTATGTATCCCAAAGCCTTCGATCATGCGCAGCGAACGCGGTAATGTCCGATCTGACATAATCCACATCACCATATGCATGGATTCTGGTGTGAGAGAAATGAAATCCCAGAAGGTGTCATGAGCGGTGGCCGATTGTGGAAAGCCGCGGTCGGGTTCCATTTTTACGGCATGGATCAGATCGGGAAATTTGATCGCATCCTGGATGAAGAAGACCGGGATGTTGTTGCCGACCAGATCCCAGTTGCCTTCCTTGGTATAAAACTTGATGGCAAATCCACGCACGTCACGCGGAGTATCCACGGATCCGGCGCCGCCTGCCACAGTCGATATCCTCGTAAACACGGGAGTTCTCTCACCAACCTCGGTGAGAATTTTAGCGGTGGTATATGATTTCAATGACTCGGTCAGCTCGAAGAATCCATGCGCGCCAGTGGCTCGCGCGTGCACGATACGCTCGGGGATGCGCTCATGATCGAAATGGGTGATTTTTTCGCGCAGGATGAAATCCTCCAGAAGGGTCGGGCCGTGCAGATTAGCCTTGAGCGAATTTTGATTGTCGGAAAGGGGGAGGCCCTGGTTTGTGGTGAGCGCGGGGTGCTTTCCTCCAGCGATCTGGTGCAGTTCACCGCCGGCAGCTACTAGAGAGTCTTCGTTGGGATTTGAGTCCTTTTTTTGATTTTGGTTGCGAGAATTCGTTGTCATATCTTTTCTCATCATTTATCTCCATGTGAGTAATGCCAGACTGCTGGCTATTATTGAATGTACTTGCCCTTTCGCCGAGACGTTTCTCTACTGAATCATCATGATCCAAAGGAGACAAGGGGACAAGTCTTCGCTGAAGCAAAATTGACTTTTTATTCTGATGTTTTGCCGTCGAAGGATTCATTGCCTGACTCGGCATCAGCGCGGGTCGGGTGGATGACGCCGTCCCGATGATTCGGCGGCGCATAGATCGTATACAGCTTTAGCGGTTTATCCGTGGATGTATTGATGACATTGTGGTGGATACCGGCCGGCACAATCACCGCGTCTCCTGCGCCGGCTAAATGTTCCTCCTTGCCATTGAAGACAAATTTGGCATTGCCATCCTCGATGCGGAAGAATTGATCAACGCTATCATGCATCTCGTTGCCGATTTCTTCCTTCGGAAGCAAGCTCATCAATACGAGTTGCATATGTTCGCTAGTGAATAAAACCTGCCGAAAGTTATCATTCTTTTGGGCAGCCTGTTCAATTGAGCCAACGTAACCTGTCATTTTCTATTCTCCTTGTTTTGGACCATGTTGTTATTGATTGCCACTCAGGATTCGTTTAATTAATGGGTAAGCAGAAGATCTGGCTTTAGACGGATTGAAGTCGTTTTGGCCAATCTGGATGCAATATCTTTAATGAGATCACCACGATCAGATCGAAGGTCAGGCATGATCTCTGCTACTGGGACGGCCCGGTGTGCGTAGCGCCACAGATTGGGATCCAAAAGCTGGTTGTCGAAAAGAATGATGTCGATATCGATGGTGCGTGGAGCGTTTTTATCCGCGCTGCGTACCCGACCGAGCTGCATCTCCAAAGGGAGAATAACCTGCTCTTTGAACTGTTTTTCATCCAGGAAATTCGTCACCAACAAAGCCAGATTCAGAAAATCCGGCCCCGCAGTTCCCACGGATGGTGTTTCCCAGACAGACGAGATCCGAGTGATCATTACTTTCGACCGGAGCAGATCCACCCCCAGTTCCAAATTTTTCTCAGGCTGGATATTCGATCCCAATAACAAGCAAACCTGATGTTCCTGCTCCGTCATTTCAACGCCTCTTTTTCCCGTTCGATCTCAACTCCCACAGACCTGGAAAAGCGTACAGCTCCTGGCTTTTCCACCCGCACCCTGGCCTTTCGCACGCGCGGTTCTTCCAAACACAGGCGAACAAGGTCGGCTGCCAGCGCTTCGACAGTAAAGCGCTGGGCAGTTTCGGCATGCGCCATCACTTTCTTGGCGACCGTGCGATAGTTGACACTATCCCGGATGTCGTCACTTTCTCCGACTTTGCTCAGATCGCCGAACAAGGTAATGTTGATCAGGATTTCCTGGGGTTTTTCGCGTTCCCAGTCATTAATTCCAAGGATACCGCGCGCAACCAGTTCCGAGATAAAAATTTGATCCATAGAGAAACCTTTCTTAAACCAGGTGCCTGCCGCCATCCACATGGATGATCTCACCTGTAATATAGGTTGGACCATCCAGCAAAAAGAGCATTGTCTCGCCGACTTCTTTCATATCGGCCCAGCGATGAGCAGGGATCTGATCCAAAATTCCCGCGTTTGTGACGCCGTCGGTTGGAGGCAGAACTGCTCCTAATGAAAGACCGTTTACAGTCACCTGTGGCGCCAGCGCAATTGCAAGAGAACGGGTCAGAGCCACCAGGGCGGCCTTGCTGATCGTGTAAGGCAGGTGATCAGGGCCAGGACGCTGGGCGCGCCAGTCCAGTAAATTAACGATCCGTCTATTCTTTAATGGATCCGGTTGCCGGGCAAAGGCCTGACTGAGCAGGAAAGGGACTGTCAAATTGACCATCAAATGGTGGTTCCAATCATCCAAACTGGTATTTTCCCAGGTCAACGGCTCAAAAATGGCAGCGCTGTTGACCAGCGCATATAAGGGGCCAAACTCCCGGGCGCGCGAAATCAAACTGGCAACCTGATCCGCATCGGTAAGCTCGGCCTGCAATAAATATACTTTGCGTCCCAGGGTTTCGATCTCCGCCTGGGCGCTTTCAGCTTCACTGCGCGAATTGCCGTAATGAATAACCACATCTGCGCCAGCTTGCGCAGCAGTCAGGGCCAGAAAGCGACCAATCCGTCGCGCTGCGCCTGTTATGAGAACCAACTTTCCGTTAAGTGACATATTGTTCCTGTCTGCCTAAAATGGTATCTTCCAATTCGGACTTTTCTTTGCATTCAGGTCTTTAGCTTCGAATGGACCAGGTCGGGCAATCAGCTCGCGGGCATCAGAGACTTTATCCGGGACGTTCCACAACAACACCCCACGAACCCGGCCTGCATTGAGATAGTAAACAATACCTTTTTTGAAAGGTTCGGCCCAATCTGCAACGGTTGTCAGGCGTGAATCGAGCTGGCCTACAGCCTCGTAGCTCAAATCAAACAGGTCGGAATAGAAAGATGGCAGATGGTGGTAAGGTTCGGATGCGCCGGCCATGTTGCGGCCGGCCTGACGGCCCATACGGTTGGCGTTATCTTCGTGCTCAACGCGCAAACGTTTATGCAGTGCTGGATTGTAAAATTCGGCCACATCACCTGCCGCATAGATATTGGGTTGACTGGTAACCAGGTATTTATCAACGGTGATCCCCTTGCCCACTTTCAGACCGGCCGCTTTGGCCAGCTCAATATTAGGCGCGATCCCAATACCGGCGATGACACCTTCGGCTCTCACTTCACGTCTGCTGCGGGTCTTCAGCACGTGCTGTCCGCGATGAGTAGAAAAATAGGCGACTTCTTCGCCCGCCAGAACTTGCACACCCTTCTCTCGGAAGTATTCAGTGATAAATTGGGAAATATCGAGCGGATACATGCGAGCACCGATGCCGTCTTCCGGAAAGAGCATCGTCACTTTTTTGCCATTCATGGCTAGTGCGGCGGCGACTTCTGCGCCGATGAATCCACCCCCGATGATGGCAAAG
>JBBRWF010000452.1:0-4235 GCA_038249405.1 Anaerolineales bacterium | reverse complement strand
TGGGCCGCCGCCGGCTTCTTCGATCATTCCTGCAAAACTGTCGATATAGCCATCCGCGCGCACCGTCTCGCCGCCTTGTTCGCCCTCTTCTTCATCATGGGCTTTTTGCTCGCCAGGCGTGCTGCGCCGCCCGGCGCTGCCCGGCGGTGTAGTGATCTGGCGGCTGGCGGCCGAGAAGAACACACCAAAAATCAGCAAGATCACGCCACCCGCAGCAATGCCAATCAGTTCGCCCCATATATTCAAGACATTTGCAGTCATGCACGCCTCCTCAGCCTTTCTGGCAGGTTTTATGATTTTGACTGCCCGCGCCGGCTGCCGGTTCGCGCCCCGGCCAGGGTTCCGGTTCAATTTCTTCTAACATACGATATTTCGGTTCTTCGATATCCTTTAGCTGATTTTCCTTCCAGGCCCACACCACAAAAGCCACCACCGTGAAGACCATAAACACCAACCAGGCGATAAAAATAATCACACCGACGGCCACCATTTATTTACCTCCCGGGGTAGGGCTTGGGCTGGGGGCCGGTGTGGCGGTGGGGGCAGGCACCGCACGTGGGTTTTCCACGTAACCGGCCAGGTCGAAGATGTCGCTTTCGGTGAGCAGCGTGTGAAACGGCCCCATCTGCGTATCGGGTACCCCATCCCAAATGCGCCAGAAGATGTAATTAAAGGGCATTTTGGCGGGCAAGGGTGCCGGGTACGGCAGCCCATTCTGCGCCAGGGCCGATTGACCGGGCGCAACCCCCTGGCCACCCGCGCCATGACAACTATCGCAGAATTTCTTGTACAGGGTAGCGCCGTTCTGCGGGTCGATGGTATGGCCCTCGTCTTTCCATAACTGCGTGCTGACCTGGACAAAGTTGACCGCCATTTCTCCGTTGTTGAACACGGAGGCCATCTGCGCGCCTTTGCCGGTCAGCGCCTGTTGGGTGATACTTTGCTGTATGTAGGCGATGACATTCCAGCGATACTGGAGCGGCATCCACTCTCCCCACGAGGGCATGGCCGAATTTTGCAAGCCATAGCTGACCCGCGCCAACCAATCGCCGTCCGAAAGACCCTGCACATCCGGATTGGTGAAATTGGCCGGTTTGACGTCCAGGTAGGCGCCATCCCAGCCATCGCCCAACCCAGCTAGCCCGTGGCAATGGGCGCACATGCCGGTATACATGCTTTTTCCGGCGTTCACATTCGGTGCGGCGTAGTTCAATTGGGCGTTATCACCGGCTTCGACGGCGTTTTCATCCAGGTTTTTCGGTTTTTCCTGGGTCAGGAAGATATCCGGATAGACCTGCGCCTGGCTGGTGGTCGGGCGCGGCAGCGTTTGGGTGAAATTAACGCGGATATAGTAGACCAGCGCCCAACGGTCCTCTTCAGAGTAGCGGAACTTCCAGGCAGGCATGGCCGTCCAGGGCACGCTTTCGCTGATGCGCCAGAAGTAATCGGCATCGCTGTAGTTCCCATAGGAGCCGTCTGAAAAATCGGGCGGAACGGGCAGCAGCCCATCGCGATACACGCCCATGCCGGTTCCGGCATCGCCATGGCAGACCCAACATTCGCGGATGAAGGTGTGCTTGCCCTGGTCGAGGGTCTCCACCGTTTGCGGCAGCGGGTTGGTCAGGTTGGCATAGCTGCCAGAGGGTTCGCCTTCATTGGGATCGCGCTCGATGGGGTGAGCAAACATTTGCTGGAGATAATGGATCACGTTCCAACGCTGTTCGGTGGTGAGGCTTTGCTTCCAGGGCGGCATGACCGTTCCGGGGATACCTTCGGAGACATGCCAGAACCACTGCTCATCGGGCATAGACTTAAACGGCTCGGCCTTGAAATTGGCCGGGGTGACGATCTTGGTGCCGGCGTAGGTGCCCAGGCCATTGCCGGAACAGCCGTGGCAGGTCTGGCAGTTTTCGATATACAGTTCCTTTCCGTCAAACAAGCCTGCCTGCTTAAAGAGCTGCCAGCCGGTGGCCGCATTTCCCGCCGGCTGCGGCACCAGCGGGTAAGGCATGGGGTCGGTCACACCGGCATAATCGACCGGCGGTTGGATCATCCACTCGGCGGCCGTGCGGTCGCCCAGGTTGTACAGGTAGGTTGCAATGGCCTGCAAATCATCCGCTGGCAGGAATTCAAAGCTCGGCATGATCGACATCGGTGAAAATTTGCGCGGGTCTTTGAGATGGTCGATTTCCCAGATTTCGTTGCGCTTGCGCCCGATGTACGACAGGTCCGGCCCGGTGCGCTCGGAACCCAGCACGACCGGAGCATCAAACACGTAGCTGCCGCCCTGCGAGACCGGCCCGGTGGCATTGTTATCATAGTAGCGCACGTACTGAGTATGGCAATAGTCGCAGCCATTCGACCAGTATAGCTGGCGCCCGCGCTGTTCTTGCGTGGTATAGGGATGGGCGGCGATGGTTTGCGGCGGATTCCACACCCAGCCGGGGATAAAAACTACCGCCATGACCACCGCGATAAAAATAAACAGGCCGCCGCCGAGGATAATCGCAAATGACATTTTCATCGGGTTTGCTCCTTATTGCGCCGTTCCGGTTTCACTGGTGCGCAGCGGGCTGGGCTGCAAATCGGGCCTGGCCGGCTGCGGGATGGGGATGACGGGGTAGTGTACCGGTTTGTGGGCGATGACGGTGGCAAACACATTGAAGGCGAACACCAAAAAACTGGCCCACAGCACCGAGCCGCCGGCGGCGCGCAGTGCCATATAGGGCTGCAAACCCGGCAGCACCGTATACACCGGCAGGCCTTCGTGCAGCCACGAAGTGCCCTGGGTGGTTCCTACCAGCAGGAAACCGGCAAAGAAAAAGGTGAAGCCGATCACGTACATGCCGTAATGAACGTTGGCCAGGTTGCGGCTGAACAGGCGCACGTTCATCATGCGTGGAATGGCATAATAAATGCCACCCATGACAGTGGAAGCAGAAAAGAACAGAAGGGACAGGTGGGCATGAGCAGGCACGTATTGGGTAAAGTGGGTCAGCAGGTTGATGCTGCGCAGGGCCTGGTGGGTGCCCTGGTAGGAGACCAACACATAGGCAGCAAAACCGGTCACCGCAAAGCGCAGCGGGATGCTGCTAAAGACCTTGTTCCAGTTGCCGCGCATGGTCAGCCAGATATTGCTCATAAAGGCCACCACCACCAGGATCATGCCTATGCTTTCGGCCACCGCCAGAGTCTTCAGCCAGTAGGGGATGGGCGCCCACTCCAGGTGGTGACCACCCACGCCGGTGTAAAACAGGGCAATCCCCCAGAACGAAATCAGCGAGAGCAGGTGGCTGTAGAGCGGGGTATTGGTTTCGCGCGGCACAATGTAATAGATCACCGCCAACAGCCCGGTGGTGAACCACAGGCCGAGCACGTTATGGCCGTAAAACCAGTTGAAGATCGAATCGTTGACGCCGGTCAAAGATCCAGTAGCCGGGTTCCACATCACATTGCCGATGAAATAGAGCATCGGGAACCAAACGAGCGTGCCGCTGATATACCACAACGACACATATAGTTTTTGCTCAACTCGTTTCGAAATGGTCATGTACAGGTTGACCAGGTTGAGAATGCATACCACGATCACGCCAATATCGACCGCGTAGACCATTTCGGCATATTCGCGCCCCTGCGATTCACCCAGCAAGAGCAGCACCACCCCGCTCACCACGGCCACCACCCACAAAATAGCGGTCAGGCTGCCCAGGGTTTCGCTCCACAGCTTGCGTCCGGTCAGGCGGGGGACGATGTAATACCACATGCCCATCATGCCGGTGGAAAGAAAGGCAAACATGACCGTGTTGGTATGGGCCTGGCGCAGCCGGCCAAACACCAGCCAGGGCACCCCACGAAACAGGTCGGGGAAGACAAACTGGAGCGCCAGGATAAACCCCATGCTGACCCCAAAGACCAATAGCACCGTGGCCGATAACAAGAAGATCGAAACGGTGCGATTGTCACGCCCCAACCACGCAAACCAGGGTTGCCCATGACTCGAAGGATTGTTCATCAGACATTCCCTCCTGCTATGAATTTGTGAAACTAACTGGGATGGTACGGATAAAGATTCGGCGCAGCCACCCGATATTACCGCAGTCGAATGTTCAGGGGAGTAAACATTAATCTCGGATTAAATTGTAGGCCATTTGCCGGAAAAGACAATAAGGAATTTCCCTACTATTGGATGAATACTTCAGCCGTCTCCCACCTGGCCCGCGGCCGCCAACACATCC
>JBBRWF010000451.1:0-4237 GCA_038249405.1 Anaerolineales bacterium | reverse complement strand
GAGGATGCCGTAATAGAGCGGGCTCCAAGTGGTGAGGCCCAGACCGTATTCCTTGCAGAGTGAGGCCAGTTCCATTTCCACGCGACGGCGGTGAAACATGTTGTACTGAGGCTGTTCCATTGTGGGCGGTATCAGGTGATGCTGAGTGGCAGCGGCAAAGGCTGCGGAAACCTGCCAGGCGCGCCATTCGGAGGTGCCCCAGTACAAAATCTTGCCCTGGCGGACGAGGTTATCCATTGTAAAGACGACTTCGTCAATGGGGGTATCGGGATCGAAGCGGTGACAGAAATAGAGGTCGACATAATCGGTACCGAGGCGTTTGAGGGTGGCATTCACCGATTCGATGATGTGTTTGCGCGAAAGACCGCGCCCGTTGGGGCCGGGCATGGTAGGCCAGAAGACTTTGGACGAAATAACCAGCGCTTCGCGCGGGATGCTTTTGAGCGCGCGGCCCATGGCGATTTCAGCCAGACCGTTGGCGTAGATATCGGCATTATCGAAGAAATTGACGCCCGCATCGTATGCGGCCTGGATCAGCTCAATAGAGGTGTCTTCATCCACCTGCGAGCCGAATGTGACCCAGGCGCCGAGTGAAATTTCACTGATTTTTAAACCAGAACGGCCTAATCGTCGGTAATGCATAGTGCCTCCATGTTTAAGGGGGTGATACTTCGACAACACCACCTAGAGCATTTATAGTGAGGGTCCACTGCGTGCCAGGCTCAAGCTGACTGTAGAGCGCGCCATCCTGGGTTGTAAATGTGCTGGCGCCATCTTTGGTGGAAAAATCGACTGTGTAGCTCTCGTTACGGTCACCTTCACGCTGTCCATTAGACAGGTTGAACTGCGGCCAATAGGGCTGCAAGTCGGTGCCGCTGGCCTGCGCCTGATCAACATTCTGCCATTCGAGCGCGGTGTAGGTGCAGGAATCGGCGTAGATTTCGTAATAACAGGTTTCTTCCACTTTGGCAGAGCCGTTGCCCTGGTCAACCAACTGGGTGGAGCAGACTTCTTTCGCGCCCGGGGCGGGGTTATCCTGCCGGGAGCGGTATTTTTGGGTACAGGCCTGCACTTTAGCATGCGCAGGGAGCTGGTCTTTCCAGTCTTCGTGGTTGACTTCGCGCTGCGCTTCAATCGCAATCGTGCGCTGCCACTGGCTGCCGGTGACAACACCGATGACAGCCGATGTTCGGAAAAACAGGAAGCCAACAACCACGCAGCAGAGTAACAAGACACCAATGATCGGCAGGGCCATCCAGGGGCGAAAGGTTGAATTACCCTTGGCGGCGGGCGGCGGGCCGGACGGAGGCACGGCAGGTGAGGCAGCACCCAACTGCGCACCGCAGGATTTGCATAACAGGCTGCCGGGCGGGTTGACTGTGCCGCAAGCGGTGCAGGTGACAGGGGCAAGCGCCTGGGCGGGAGCGCCGTTGAGGACGCGGCCGCTCTCGCGCTTGAGCGCATCTTTCAGGTCACCACCGCATTGGACACACGCCTGCGCACCGGAAGGGTTGCGTGTGTTGCAGTATGGACAGTAAATATCCGCGCCTTTGGCGGCGGAGGCCGCTTTTTGGGCATCACTGATTAACTCGCGCTGCTGACCAAGCTCAAATTGCGCGCTTTGCGGCTGAGGCGACCCGCAGGTGACGCAGGTTTTCTTCAGTCCGGGGTTTTTATTGCCGCAGTTTGGACAAGTCCATTCCAATTCAACATAACCAAGTGTTTTTTTTGTCATTCTTTATTTACTATTTTCTGGGATGGTGATCTTAATGGTGAAGGTACAAAAAACATGGCCGGTTCTAAGCAGGTTGAGGCCCCAGACTGCCCGGTAGTTACCGGGATAATCGGGGGCGTAAAAATCGATGGACTGGGTAAGCTTTTCGTTGATGCGAGTGTCACGGTCGATCATCAATTGGCGGTCGCCCCTGGTTAAATTTTTGCCAGCGACGTAGATCATATTGATGCCATCGGCCTGCCATTTTTTGTTGCCAGTGTTCATGACAGTGATGAAGAACTTGTACTTGCGATTTGGTTTCAGAACCGTCCAGTTGAAGGGGTCTTTGGAAACCAGCGCACAGCGATAGTCTGAACCATAGTTATCGGTAGCGCCTTCGGCGGGGTCGGGCGTTTCGATTGGAACCGATTTGGTGCTGGTGGGTGTGGGCGAGGCGACAAAGCCAAAGGGCGTATTGGTAAAAGTTGCCGTGGCAGTTGGCAGCGGGGTGATGCTCACAAAGGGCGTCATGGTGACCATTTCAGTCTGGGTGGGCACAGACTGGGTGGCAAGCAACGTGACGCGCGGGGCTGAAGTTAAAAACTGAACCAGCGCGGTGGCCGTCTGGTTGATGGATGATATGCCAGGCGCAGGGGCTGTTGCTGCTTTCTGCGCGCCAAGGCAGGCAGAAAGCAGCAGTACTGCCGCCGCGATCAAAAGCGGAACGCGTGCTTTTTTCATGACCAGACCCCTATTCCCTTCTGAATATGCTTCATCCGAGCGGTGATCAGCGGGTCACATTAATGGAAAGGGTTAGTTTGCAGAAGCGCTGGTTGCCAGAGTAAAGCGCCCAAAGTGTGCTGTAAATGCCCCTGGCCTTGGGGGCTTCCATATCGACAAGCAACTTGATCTTCTTGCCGCGTCCAACATCATTGCTGAGGGTGAGTTCGCTGCCGTTGGTTTGCATTTTGGTGCCACCTACATAAACCAGCTTGATTGTACCCGCATGCCAGACGGCACCGGTGTTTTCTACAGTCCAGGCCATATCGAAATACTGGCGAGAGCGCATTTTGGTCCAGTCCAGCGGGGTTTGGCGGACGAGCGAACAGGAGTAACCAGTGCTGGAGGAATTGCTGACATTCATGCTAATGACCGGCAGACCCATGCTCATGGGCGAGAGCAGCGGCAGGCCCTGGGCGGCGGCCTGAAAGGCTTGCAGGGGGGCGTTGGTGGCAGCGGTGTAGGTGCTGCGAGCGGCGGCAGGGGCGAAGGGGACAAAGGCAGCCGCAAACAGGGCGACAGCCAAAACGATAGAGAACATGCGGAAGGTTTTCATTACTTTCTCCTTTAGAAATATCCGGGCGCTGTTTTGCCAGGCTGAATTACTCGGTAACGTCACCCGAACCAATTCCAAGCGGTCTCCACTTGCTTTCGTCCTTCAAACGGTGCTGGACACCGTCGCGGTTGTGCAGGTGGTCGAAGCCTTCGGGCTTGATGAACATGTGATCGCCATCGAGCAGACCGGTCAGACCGGTTTGGCCCACTTCGGGGCGCTTGCTCTGGCAGGCTTTGCAGGTCTTTGGATCGTGGATCTTATACTCGGTTGGTTCTTCGTAGGTGGTGATATAGCCTTCGTAGTTGCGCAGGATGATCTTGTGGTCGGACTGACTGATCTGGTAGTTGGGCATGACCGGGATCTTGCCGCCCCCGCCGGGCGCATCCACAATAAACTGCGGCACAGCGTAACCGGAGGTGTGCCCACGCAGGCCTTCGATGATCTCGATGCCTTTGGCGACTGGCGTACGGAAGTGTCCGGCGCCTTCGACCAGGTCGCACTGGTAGAGGTAATAGGGGCGGACACGGATGCGCACCAGTTTGTGCACCAGTTCACGCTGGATGTGCACGCAGTCGTTGACACCCGCCAAGAGCACAGACTGGTTGCCAAGCTGGATGCCGGCCCGGCTGAGCCGGTCAGTGGCAGCGGCCAGTTCGGCGGAAATCTCGTTGGGGTGGTTGACGTGTATATTCATCCACAACGGATGGTACTTCTCCAGCATATCACAAAGTTCCTGTGTTACGCGCTGCGGCATGAAAACCGGTACACGCGAGCCGATGCGGATGATTTCAACATGCGGGATATCACGTAAGCGGGTGAGCAGTTCTTCGAGAATTTTGGGGGCGAGGACGAGCGGGTCGCCACCGGAGAGCAACACATCACGGATTTGCGGGGTGTTTTTAATATAGTCGATCTGCGCTTCAAATTCCTGGCGGTTGAAGGTTTGCCCAGGATCGCCGACAATGCGCGAGCGGGTGCAGTAGCGGCAGTAGGAGGCGCACTGGGTGGTGACCAGCATAAGGACGCGGTCGGGGTAGCGGTGAACCAGGCCGGGGACGGGGGAGTGACGGTCTTCGGCAAGCGAGTCTTCCATCATGGCGGTGAAGGCTTGCAGTTCTTCGGCACGTGGGATGATTTGCTTGCGAATGGGGTCTTCTGGGTCGGTGGGGTCGATGAGGGAAATGTAG
>JBBRWF010000450.1:0-4245 GCA_038249405.1 Anaerolineales bacterium | reverse complement strand
GTGACCATGCTGGCAGGGCAGTATAAACTGGGATTTGTACTACAGCCGCTGGTGATACCATTTTTTACCAGCAACTCAATTTGCTGCCAGGCCCAGTAACTCACTGGCACGTCCGCAAAGGTTGCGACCCCGATGATGGTGGGTATGAAGTTCTGCCCGATCAAGTTGGAAAGCACAGGTGTAGCGGCATAATCACGACTTGTGGGTGAAAAGCTGTAACCTGACTTGATGGGGGTGATCACTCCGGCCCAACCAGATGGGACTGTAATGATGTAATTACCACTTCCATCGGAAATAACTGTTTTTGGCGTGCCATCTGAATAAGCCAAGGTAACTCCGGCTACTCCTACTGTACCTGAGAGGTTGTAAGTGCTGACTTGGGCGCCAATTCCGTGAGGACCGATATTCGAAACTGGTACTGTCGTATGGCAAACCAGGCATTTGGCCCCTAGCGGTCCATTGCTACCCTGGAGGGCGATGAACTTTATGGCGTCATTTGCCTCGCGGCTGGGAGAAATAGCATGCGTGCTGTCGTGACATGCTTCACAGTATAAACCGCCGTGGTCTTTGGACAAACGATAGAGCGGTTGATCCTGGTGATACTGCCCGGTGTTGTGGCATGTATCGCAACGCGGCTCATTCAGCCAGGGGTTGGGGTTGGAGGCGACTTTTGACATTGTCCCGTGACAATCCACGCAGGTCATGCCTTTTTTTGTAGACATCACATCGCGCAGACATTTTGTCTGTGGGCCTGGGTGACAGTTGTAGCAGCCATCCAATGTGTTAGGTACTTTTCCTGAGTGTTTGCTGTGCATCGCTTTTGAAAGGTTTGGCAGGCCTGGTTTGCCTGGGGCACCAAGCGCATTGGATGCGTGGCAGTTTGCGCAAAGGACAGGCCGGCTGTTCATCAAATTTGTCCCATTTTCTTCGTCATGCAACTGCAGGATATTGGTTTCAACCTTGCCAGTTGGGCTACCCGGTTTGGCGGGGCCAGTATCTCCATGACAATTATCACAGCGCATCTCGGAGGATGTAGGTGTGACCACACTCTGCGTGGCAAGCACTTCGCCAGTGATTGAGTTTTTGACGACGACAGTAGCCAATTGGTAAGGCTGGGGGACGGTTGGAGCGCTATCGCTAAATTCGGTGATCGGAATGCCTTCAGCGATGAAATGATCACCGCTTAAATCCATTGCTCCCGATAAGCCTTTACCCTTCAGGCCCACATTAGGCGGTAGATCAACGCCGAATAAGGCTTTAGAATAAGTCCAAAAATTTGTTTTTCCTACTGAATAAGTATTATCCGGGTAAGAATAGTTGACAGTGATACCGGTTGTGACCAGTTTCGGAGGATCACCGGCCTGAACCACCTGTACCCACAGATTATTGTAAGGTGGCAGCACCGCCAGATCGGAAAAATCCTTGTTGTAGCAGTGCATTCCAAGATCATTCCAGGCCAGGATCTTGTAGGTTCCATTTGCAGCAGAAGTAGTCTTTTGGGCAACAAAGCCTACACCAACTGCCAGAAATATTGCCGCTAGCAAGATCAGACCTGTGCGCACCATTTTTAAGCTTGGTTTCATATTTTTCTCCTAGTATTGTCTCTACATTAATGGAACATTAATTATCTTAAACGTCGTATTTTAATGAAAAAAGTTACGGGCTGTTTGTACCAAAATTGCAACAGGTTTTTGGTTTCCCCAAAAAGCCAAAACCTCTTGAAGGACCTGTAAATTCAACCAAAAACGAATTCTGACAGGGCCGCCGATATATATTACAAACACAGCTATAATTTATGTTGACAGTTGCAAGCAAATTTGATATGATTTGTCAAATTTAGTGGATCCCAAGGAGATAAGTATGCTTCAAGAAATCGAAACTACCACTCAAGTTAATACAGATAGCGTTAGCATGTCTGCAACAGCAGCCGATGCCGTGCGCGGCATTCTGGCCGAACGCAAGTTGGAAGGCTATTCTTTAAGGGTATACGTGGCCGGGGGCGGTTGCAGCGGCGTGAATTTTGGGATGGCGCTTGAAAACAATATCCGTGACAATGATCTGACTTTCGTGACGGATGGCGTGCAAGTAGTTGTGGACGATCAATCCATCGCGTATTTGCGTGGAGCCAAAATTGACTACGTGACTGACCCGGAGCGCGGGGCTGGTTTTACTGTAGACAGCCCTTCAAATGTTGGCAGCTGCTCATGCGGTTCAAAGAGTCAGAGCAACGCAGATGCTGAGGCGTCAAGCTGCGCTTGCGGCGGTTCCTGCGGCTGCAACTAAGAAACCCAAACCTATGAAAAAACGAGACCGTTGAACGGTCTCGTTTTGATTTAAAGCCTGACTTTCCTTGCGCTCAGCGCCCACGCAAAAATGAGATCAGTGCGCCAAACGCGCCGATGAGGGCCAGCATTACAATGGCGAGGCCGAGGGGCACGCCGCCTGTAGGCCGCGCGGGGCTGACATATGTAGGGATAATCAAAACCCCGGGCGGAGTGAAGGTTGGCAGACGGGTGGCAGTATATTGGGGGATAAACGCAGCTGCCAGGGTGGGATCAATGGTAGGTGTGGTGGCCGGAGTAGGGGTAAGCAGCGGCTCGACGATTGGCAGGCTGGCATTTGCCGAAAGACCTACCAATGGAGCATAAACCCAGCCAACTGAACCGGGCACGCCATCGTAGCGTATCTGGATCCAATCTCCCCCAGGAGAACGGCCAATGGCTGGTGCAGTTTGCCCGGAAAGCAAGACCCCAATGGCTGTATAAAGGTATGAACTGGGGCCTGAGCGCACATTGATCTGTTCGGGATAGGTGACCCGGATGGTTGGGCCGGTGAGTGTGCTGGTAACTGTGGGAACTGAACCAGTAGGCTGTTGTGCTGCAACTTTTTGCGGTGCAGGCACGTTAAGTAAAACAGCACTAAAAGCCGCCAGAAAAAGTATCATCGCAAATAATTTTACAATTGACCGCATCTCTGCACCTATATCTTCCAAAATTAGCGAAGGTGATTATAATCTAATCTATGGAACAGCGAATCTATCACGGTAATCTGACCCCAAATAATTTTTCCGAAGCCTTGCTGGCTTATTTTAATCGCGGCAACCTGCGCACACAAACCGTTGGGAACAGCGATGAGATTAGGGTGCAAATCGCCACGCGCCCCGGCGCAGCCAGCGGTGGAGAAACCGCAGTAACCGTCCAGGTCAAGAAGGTGGATGATGGCGTGCTGGTTTCTGTCAGCGAACAGGCGTGGTTTGGTGTGGCGGCCAGCATGGGACAAACTGTTATTGCGACATTGATCAACCCCTGGAATCTGCTCAACCGGCTGGATGACCTGGCCCAAGACGTGGAAAGTCTGCAAATTCATGAAAAAGTCTGGCAGGTGGTGGGAACGGTGGCACAGACAAGCCAGGCCAGCACGCAAATTTCTGAACGCTTGCAGCGCCTGGAATGCTTGTTCTGTGGGACTGCCAACCCGGTGGGGGAAGGGAACTGCATTGCTTGCGGCGCGCCGCTCGGCAGTATTCAGCCGCGCACATGCCCGGCGTGTGGATTCGTGGTGCTGCGAGGCGAACGGATATGCCCAAGCTGCAGTAAACCGATCATTGTTTAGAAAATAAGCACAAATATAAAACGTTCCACCGGATTGTCGACAGGTTTCAAGACCCGTGAGAAGCCGGTGGACGTTTTTTTATTCCCCGTAAACTTGCGGATTGACGTGATTGGGAAGTTTTTGCCCATCCAACCCGGCCAGCAGATTTTCACAGGCCATTTCGGCCATGCGCCGGCGGGTGCCGTGGGTGGCTGAGCCAATGTGCGGTACGATCAGGCAGTTCGGAAAATCGTAAAGAGGATGTTCGGGCGGCAAAGGCTCGGGGTCAGTAACATCCAGCGCGGCAGCGGTTATCCAACTCTCGCGCAAGGCACGGAGCAGGGCGTCAATCACCACAATCGGGCCGCGAGCAGTATTCACTAAAATTGCGCTGCGCTTCATTTTTTGAAGGGAGCTTTCATTAATTAATCCACGCGTTTGTACAGTCAATGGGCAGTGTAAACTGACAAAATCACTCTCGCGGAGCAAATCCTCCATACTGCTGTATTGTGCAGCGTACTCTTTTTCAACATCTGGATTGTGATTTGAATCGGTATAGATCAAGTTCAAACCAAAACCACGCGCACGCAGGGCGACAGCCCTGCCAATTTTGCCCATGCCGACGATGCCAAGGGTTGCGCCGCGCAGATCAGC
>JBBRWF010000449.1:0-4247 GCA_038249405.1 Anaerolineales bacterium | reverse complement strand
TCGGTTTCGCCGGAGCGGTGAGATGTTACCGCGCGCCAGCCGTTGCGGTGGCAGGCTTCAACAGCTTCGATGGTCTCGGTTAATGTACCAATCTGGTTCAACTTGACAAGTAAGGCATTGGCTGCATTTTCCTTGATACCACGCCGAACCCGTTCCGGGTTGGTGACAAGCAGGTCATCGCCAACAATCTGGAGTTTATCGCCCAATTGTTCGGTCATTAAGATCCAAGATTCCCAATCATCCTGTGCCAGGCCATCTTCGATGGAGACAATCGGGTAGTCTTTTACCCATTTCGTCCAAAACTCAACCATCTGCGGGCCAGTCAGTTTGCGGCCCTCTTTGCGGAGGTTGTACGTTTTTGTTTCTTCGTCATAAAGTTCTGATGCGGCAGGATCCAGCGCAATGGCTACATCCAGGCCCCGACCAGCTTTGAACCCGGCTTTTTCAATGGCGGAGAGAATTACTTCCAGTGCTTCTGCGTTGGATTTCAGAGCAGGAGCATAACCACCTTCATCGCCAACAAGGGTTGTATAGCCTTTTTCTTTTAAGACAGATTTCAGGGCATGGTAGATTTCAGCACCCCAGCGTAACCCCTCGCCAAAGGTGGGAGCGCCAAACGGCATGACCATGAATTCCTGCATGTCTGTGGACTGCCAGGCGGTGTGCGCGCCACCATTCAGGATATTCATCATGGGCACGGGGAGCACATGTGCATAAACGCCGCCAATGTAGCGATAGAGCGGCAGGTTGAGCGAGTTTGCAGCTGCTTTTGCAACTGCCAATGAAACACCCAGAATCGCATTTGCACCGAGTTTTGCCTTGTTGGGAGTGCCGTCTATATTGATTAATTCAGTATCGATCGCTTTTTGGTCGGTTGCGTCCCAACCAAAAAGAGCATCTGAGATGATGTCGTTTACATTTTCTACTGCTTTGAGGGTGCCTTTACCGCCGTAGCGTTTTTTATCGCCGTCGCGTAGTTCGAGTGCCTCGTGAACGCCTGTAGAAGCGCCAGATGGCACAGCAGCGCGCCCCCAGGAGCCATCTCCCAGTACGACTTCAACTTCCACCGTCGGGTTGCCGCGTGAGTCAAGAACCTCCAGCGCAGAAATACTTTCAATTGTTGTGTCCATTGCAAATCTCCTTGTAAGTGATACTGCACTTGCTTCGGGGTAAAGGTTTTGTGTAACCCCAGGACAAGGCAGAAAATTAGCGAAAATTATCCGCAGCCAGCATAATGAATTACAATCCTGTCTCTTTCAGGCAAGAACTATACAGGCCCAGATGTGTTTTCTACGGTGTTGATAGTGTGTTCAACCCGGTGATTGTTACAATTTCTGCGCCAAGTATAATCTAAAATTAAATAGTTTCGGAGAAATTATCCCTTGTCACCTTTAGAACTCCCACTTAATGATCCGCGCCCCCAGCTTGATTACCCTTTGTATGAGACTGGCTTGCATAAACTGGTTGTCTGGCTGGCGTTAAAGGTATTTCGTTTATTTGCGATCATGAATATTTCTGGTTTGGAAAATTTACCGATGAGTGGAGCGGTGGTTATTGCGTCCAATCATCTGGTGACTTTTGATGTGTTCCCTATCCAGCTTGCCTTGCCCAGAATGGTATTTTACATGGGCAAGGCTGAGTTGTTTCAGGTTGGGATTATTCATGCGGTATTCCGCTGGCTGGGAGCTTTTCCAGTTTATCGAGGAGAGCGGGATAACTGGGCACTGGATCACGCGCGCAAGATATTGGCGGCAGGTCAAATTGTAGCAATGTTTCCTGAAGGGACTCGTTCCGGGGGGAAAGGGCTTGCTCTAGCGAAGCCAGGGGCTGCAAAGCTGGCGATTGAAATGGACTGCCCGTTGGTGGCAGTGTCAGTGGATGGAATTCAGAATTTATTTCGATATTTTCCGCGCCGAACAGTGGTAAATATAATCATCGCGCCTGCAATGATTCCAGGTGCAAATGACAGCCCACTATCCTTGACAGACCGGTTAATGTATACCATGGCCCAAAATCTGCCTGTGGAATTGAGGGGTGTTTATGCAGATGTGCCCAGGGGGTTTGGCGGATAAATCAATCGTTTTTCTGTATTACAAAAGGTGTGAACAAACCCGGTAAACTAGTGGATGTTCACACCTTTTGATTTTTGCAGAGCCAGCATTATTTGCGTTGGATTGCCTATGATCAATCTGTCGATGGAGACAAAGTGTTGGTATCTTGAATGTTGTAACCAGCTTTGTCGCGGGCTGCTTTCACCAATCCTGCAAATAGAGGGTGGGGGCGGTTGGGACGTGATAGGAATTCAGGATGGAATTGGCTTGCCACCATATAAGGGTGATCTGAAATTTCAGCAATTTCAACAGGGAGGCCATCGGGGGACAGCCCGGAGAAGACCATGCCCGCTTTTTCAAATTCTTGACGATAGGTGTTATTAAATTCCCAACGATGGCGGTGGCGTTCTTCGATGTGATCGGTGTTATAGGCGGTTGCGGCAATTGAGCCAGGTTGAAGGTTGCAAGGATAAAGTCCCAGGCGCATGGTACCGCCCATGTCTGTAATGGAGCGCTGCTCGTTCATTAGATCAATCACGGCATGTGGAGTGGCTCGGTCGAATTCGCTGGAATTGGCATCTTCATACCCGAGAATGTTGCGGGCGAATTCAATACACATGACTTGCATTCCGAGACAAAGACCCAGGTAAGGTATCTTGTGTTCGCGAGCATAGCGCGCGGCAAGGATTTTCCCTTCGGTGCCACGTGATCCAAACCCGCCGGGAACTACAATTCCGTGCGCAGATTTGACTAGATCCCAACCTTTATCTTTTTCGAGGTCAGCAGAGTGAACCCACAAAATCTTGACTTCAACTCCGGCCACCAGAGAAGCGTGTTTCAGTGCTTCGCGGACCGACATATAGGCATCATGAAGTTCCACATATTTTCCGACAATTGCGATGGTTACTTCGGGTTTTGGCCGTTTAACTTCTGCGACGATTTTTTCCCAGGCTAACCAGTTTGGTTTTTGACGTTCTTGCATGCCAAGCATTTTTAATACGTATTCGGCAACGCCTGCTTTTTCTAAAAGGAGAGGTATTTCATAGAGAACTGATGCAGTTACCATTGGGACGACCGCTTTTTTGTCCACATCGCAAAACAAGGCAATTTTGTCACATAAGTCATCTTCGATTGGGTGGTCAGAACGAGCAATGATCATGTTTGGTGAAATGCCAATTGAGCGTAAAGCTGCCACTGAGTGCTGGGTGGGCTTGGTTTTGAGTTCATTGGTGGCGCCGATATACGGCAGCCAGGTGACATGCACAAAGAGAACGTTTTCGCGACCAACTTCACTGCGTAACTGGCGGAGGGATTCTAAGAATGGCTGCGATTCGATATCCCCGACTGTACCACCGACCTCGACCAGAACAATATCGGCGTTGGTTGTTTTGGCAACCAGGCCAATTCTGCGCTTGATTTCATTGGTGATGTGTGGAATGACCTGGATGGTGCCGCCCAGGTAATCACCGCGGCGTTCTTTGGTAATCACCTCGTTGTAGACCTGGCCGGTTGTGAAATTGCTAACCCGCGTTGCGCGAATGTCTACGAAGCGCTCGTAGTGGCCTAAATCCAGATCAGTTTCGGCGCCGTCATCCAGCACGAATACTTCTCCGTGCTGGTAGGGACTCATTGTGCCAGGGTCTACGTTGATATATGGGTCAAGTTTTTGAACAGCGACGTTGAAGCCTCGTTCCTTCAATGTGCGGCCCAGTGCGGCTGCGGTTACACCCTTGCCAACTGAACTAACCACGCCGCCTGTAAAAAAAATGTATTTTGTAGCCATAGCACCTCTTTTTTGGGTTAAAAAGGAAATTGCGAGGGCAATATGCCCGAAGTAATCCTTAATTCTTACAGGTTACTCCGCCTTAAGTCAGGCTCGCAACAAAAAATTTATTTGTTTCAGTGATAAATTCCTGAATTATTGGCATCATTTTACCTCGAAATAAGGAACCTGCAGCTGTCAACTGAAAAACCTTCACAGTTATTACTATCAACGGCAGTGCTACAAGGATAAACCCGCCGTTTGGCGGGTTTATCCTTGTAGGGGGGTGGTGTTTTTAGAGCTGGGCGGTGTGTTTAATGCCAGGCCAGGTAGCTGGTTTTCAGGAAATCGGGATTTAAGCGGGTTGTTCATCCTACAAGTTTTACTAAATCTTCGGCTGCCCGCCGCATTTCAAGGAATACAAGCCCAAGCTT
>JBBRWF010000448.1:0-4255 GCA_038249405.1 Anaerolineales bacterium | reverse complement strand
CCGTGCGGTTTCCGGGACTATTTCGCCCCGTGCGGTTTCCGGGACTATTTCGCCCCGTGCGGTTTCCGGGACTATTTCGCCCCGTGCGGTTTCCGGGACTATTTCGCTGAAGGCTGAATGCTGGGCCAGCTCTTCGATGACGTTGCGATAACTATTGCGGGTGTTAAAATCCATGGCTGCGTAAACGCCGGCCGGGTCGCCGCGCAAAATCTGCTCCACGCGGCTGGTTTGTTCAAAAAAATCATCCCAGTCGGTGGCGGCCAGCAGGCGCAGGCTGAGAAAGCAGTTGGCGACGATCTGTTCGTTGGCCAGCTTGAGAACGGTGATTTGGCCGGGGATTTCGCTCAACCCGTTGGGCGTCTCCATGCCGGTCAGTTCGGTGACGGCGTAGACCAGCCGTTCGAGGATGCCGATACGCAGCATGATCGGCAGCGCCCACAGTTCCCCAATTGTGAGGGGCGTGACCTGCTGATAATCGCGCACGAAACCGGCGGCCTGGGTAAGATCGAGCTGTCCGTGACAGTAGCCGATCCATTCCCAGGCGAGCGCAAAGATGCGCGTATGGGTTTGCTGGGCTGTGCCTGGCAGCCGGGGTAGTTGCGAAAGGAAATTGGTGGGCAGATCTTCTTCAACCTGGCGGAAGGTCTGCTTGACAACATAAAAATTATCCTGCATCCATTCGCCGGCGCGGGAGATTGCCAGGCTTTTGGATGGAGCGGATTTGAAAGCGGCATTGGCTTTGCCCAAAACCAGTTCCCAGGTTTTCAGGTTCTCGAGCAGGTTGGCTTTTCTCTTCTGTGCGCTGGGGGGGGGTGTTTCCACATCGTTTTTTTGTGAAAAGAACAACCCTGCCCGCATTCGTAAGGACTGGAACATTCCGGATTTTGCAGGGATTTCACCCGCTCCAACTGTGTGCGCTTGCGCCAACTGGCGTGCAAATTCGCTTACGTGACTGCCTGCATCGGTAATGGTTGTTTCGAGCCGGGTTTGCTGTGGGGCAATTTGCATGGGCTAACGCTCGGCGCGTTCTCCGGGGACCAGGTTGGGTGGGCCGGATTCCTGCCTGCCGGGCAAATCCTGGATAATGAGAAGGGGGACTTTGCCATACGTAATAAAATTATTAACCATGCTGCCGTAGGGCCATTGGAGATTGCCCGAGTAGCCGTGCGCGCTCAGGGCAAGCAGCTCGATATGTTCCTGATCGGCCAGTTGGTGCAGCGCAGCGGCGGCATTGTCGCTGGTGATGAGATGGGTTTGGATGGCGAGTCTATCCAGGGACGAGCGTGAACGGACCTGCTCGAGATAGCGCTGGGCCTCCTCGCGGTTGCGCGCCACAACGCGGTTGGCCAGGTCGATATCCAGCTCTGACGGCGGCATCTGGCGCGCCATTTCGGGGGGCTGCACGATTTGGACGAAATGAATCTGGGAGTTATGATAATGCGCCAATTGGGTGATGACCGGCAGGACATTTTCGGCGCGCTGCGAGCCATCCAGCGGCACAAGGATGCGCTGGTACTGCGGGGTTTCGCTCTCGGCGGGCAGAGTGGCTTCATTCTGACGGGCGCGGATGACGAGGATCGAGGTCTGTGAGATCTGGATGATTTTCTGAGTGATGTTGCTGATGCCCCACTGGGTAATACCGTTGCGCCCATGACTGCTGAGAACAATTAATTTCGCGCCGGTGCTTTGGGCGTATTCCGAAATCCCTTCAGCTTCCAGCCCTTCCAGCATGGAGGTCTGCGCGCGCAAGCCGGATTCTTGCAGGAGTTTGCATATGCTTTCCAGGTAGATGCTGGCCTTGGTCTTGTGGATGTGCCAGTTGAGCAAATCAAACATCGGCGTAGAAGCATCGGCCTGGTTTCTTTCCAATACACGCAGCAGGGTAATATTTGCATCAAACGTACGGGCAATGGCTGTGATGTGCGGTAATACGCATTCGGCGAGTTGAGAACCGTCCAGTGGGGCGAGAATAGTATCTAACATGGTGCTTCCCTCGATTCTTACATACTGCCAGAAATAATCGGTCCGAGAATGGGAGATCTCAATCGACTGAACTGTGGCCGGTATTGGCGATGTGACTGGGTATGGGAGGCATCTCGCAAAAGCGGGTGAAGCTAAGAATCGCTGTGCGTTGTTAAGATGTGGACGGCCATGACACGCACCTTGCAGAAATGCGTCTTCCAACCGTAAGCGGTTTAGCTTACAAATATCAGTATACTCCCATTGGCATGATCTTGCCAACGAAGACCAACGGCGTAATTTTCGCCGGGTTTTTGTTGGCATTTTGTTGGCATTTTTTTCAAACGGAATAGAATGAAATTAAGTGTATACGATTCTCTGCTTGCCATCAGAAAAGCTTGAAGTGATTATGATTTTCAGAACCCTGCTGCAACGCAAAACTCGCATAGTGATCATGATTTTCGGGATCGACGTGGGTGTCTCCGTCATGATTGTCCTGGACACCCAGGCGGATGGATTCCAGGCGGGCCATAGTGCGAATTAAAAGCAGAGTGTCCGTTCTACGAAAACGGACACTCTGGGTGACAAACAGCTTGTGGATTTGGAAACCTCAGGCGGTTTGTCTACTGGCGGGGAAGGCGGGAGTGTCCCCAGCACCGACACGAATACTGCCAAATATGATTTATCACCTGCGATAATCTTGCCTGGAATACCTATCCAGGACATAATTTCAATCGCCAAATATCGGCAAAAGCATACACTGGAATCTTAATTTCTTTTTCGGTTGTCTATTGTGAATGCGCTGCTCAGCAATGAGCAGCGCATTCGATTTAATCCGAGACTTGGAGGCTGACATGAAAAAGAGAAAGATAAAGCCCAATCCTTTGGGGGAATGGCTCCTCAACTATGTTGCCACAAACGAAACCAATTTAACAGAGCTATCTTTGAGCGCTGGTCTCTCAGCAGGCTCAGTACGGCAGTTGGTAATTAATCCAGAACGCCAACCAACAATGGAAACCGCCATTCGGCTTTCAGAACTCACTGGTAAGCCCGCAGATGAGCTACTCCAGATGGCAGGTATCGATGGTTTTGACAATATCTCCGACTTGTCGCCGGACCGTATTGAGTTATCGCAGCGATATCAGCGGCTACCACCCCGGCTGAAATTCACCTTACTCACAATCGCACGGAGCTTGGATGAGTACTCACAGGAAGATTGTAAAACCAAATAATTCGCTGCCTACAATGCCAAACATGAATACCACCAAACCTACACTGGCGATTTTTCAAAAGACAAACACTCAAAATGGGAATTTTATTTATGAACCCTGAACAAGCCTGGCAAGCTGTAATAGGACAACTGCAGATGGAGATGCCCAGGGGTTCTTTCGACACCTGGGTGCGTGACACGCGTTTTCTCGATTGGGAAGCTGGAAATTACACCGTTGGCGTGCGCAATGAATACGCCCGCGACTGGCTGGAGAACCGGCTGGTGTCGACCGTGGATCGCTTGCTGGCAGGGATGCTCAATCAATCTGTGAGCGTTCATTTTGTGGTCGATAACCAGACAGAAGAAGACGCCGATGAAGACGAGGATGATGGCGTCGAAACCCAGACCAAGGATGATGCCCAATCATCCACCATCGTCCGCGCGCGCGTCTCGATGAGTGAGTACGAACAAATCGTCAAACCTACCAGAAAAATCGCCTTTCCGGCCTATTTTATCCGACACATTCCCCGGATCGGACCTGAACTGGCCTGGCTGGTAATTGCTCTGCGCCAAATCACTTTCCTCAAACACGGCAAGCCAATTCCCGGGCGTGAAATTGCGCGCTGGTCAGGAATGTCTTTGCGTTCATTCAGGCGCTGGTCAAAACGTATCGGAGAAATTGCATCATTTGCGGATCGCCGGATTGAAAAAGTAAACGGTCAACGGATCGCGTCGTATAGCGTTTGGGCAGATGACTCCTGCCCACTGACCCCGTCTGACGCGCGGAGTTTGAGCCATGCCCTTACCGACCTACTCGAAAAGCACGGAACTCCAGAAGCGGCTGTCAATGCGCTGATCGAAATGAGCTCTGCTGATATCCGGGAGAAGATACTCCCTGAAGCCAGAACAGATGCAGAAAACAACGGTGAGTGTGTCACCATCAATGAATTGGTGCAGTGGCTGGGCTGGTCGCCTGAGCTTGGATTGCGCCTCGATCAACGGATCATGGCTGCCTTCGGGTTGACAATACTGACCTGGCATTTTGTGCTAAATCTACTTCCGGCGCTCGATCACGGCCCGGCTTGG
>JBBRWF010000447.1:0-4258 GCA_038249405.1 Anaerolineales bacterium | reverse complement strand
TGCCTATATCTCTCCAAATTATAAACGTTTCGTCTGCTAGAGGCATTTCAACCAGGTCTTTTGTCAAACAACTTAGCAAGCTACGCATTTCTGTCGTCTTACATTCCAGAACTCTCATTGTCAGGGAACACTGGCCATCGATTCGTGATCACTAAAAAGGAAATAGCCGGGCTGAAGGGTGGATATGATTTTCGTTCTCATCGCTGGGATAATCATTTGCCCTGTTGTTTCGACCAGGGATAGTTCTGTCCGTTCATCGTTTCCATGAACCATCAGGCTGACCGGCATTGCGCCTTCTCCATAAACCAGCAGGATAGCCATCTGGCAGGTACATTGGTCTGTCCCGTGGTGCGGGCAAGTGCAGCCATTATGGCTGGCACGGGCAACCTGCAAGTCGAATGATTCAACAACTGTGAGGCCAGAACTGGTAAGCAATCGCGTGATCTCATGGATCACCTGATTACAATTCTTTTTAAATACCATTATAGGTAAAGCGCCCTGATTCATACTGCCTCCATTCCATGATCTCAGTATAGATTGGGAAAATTATAAAAACCAGCGCTGTTTCCTCTATTTCGTTATAGGCATTTATGCTTATTATTATTAGGAATACGCCGCTGGAAAGAGTTCATCAAGTGTAATCTGGCGGGAAACGTAACGGGCCGTACCAAAGAAAATTTTGCGTTGATCCCATTTTTAATTCTCCATCTTTTTATTCTTCCCATCATGGCAATGAAACCTTCGCTCCATACAGGCTGTAAATTAGCAAAGCTGGAGAAAGCTTGCGCATTCAGGAAACCCTTACATAGTCAGGTTAATCTCAAGCGCCATTTCACTCGATTCAGCACAAGCATTAATGCCTACGAAGAACACACCTCTTTGCTGATTTCATGCACGTGATGAAGTGGTAAGATTTCTCAATAAGTAACGCAACGCAATTTACCGATGGATCGAAAGATATAAACCTGCAATCATATGAAATGGCCAACGATGTATGACAATCGAATTTACTAACACCGATCTGCCCTTGAATCGTGGGACACCTCTTACGCGAGGGCAGGCAGCCTTGTTTTTCTACCACGAAATTGCGCCGAAGTCCGTCGCTTACAATCTATCTGTTTCTGTTGCGGTTCCTGACGATACCGATTTGCTGGCTTTACAACGAGCCTTCCAACAATTATCCTCTCGCAATCCGATGCTGCGAACATTATTTGCTTTACAGCACGGAAAACCTGTCCAATACGTCAATCCAGCCATGCTGGTGGCTTTTCAAAGCAGCGATGCCGCTGAGTGGGATGTACAAGAACTCAACAGCCATTTAGAAAACGAGGTGTATCGCCCTTTTGATCTGGAACACGGGCCAACCTGGCGGGTCATCGTCTATAAGAATGCACCTGACGCACTGGCGAGCAACATCAATCGCGATTCTCGGGATCACCTGGTGCTCCTGATGTTTCATCACATCATTTGTGACTTATGGTCCATCGCCATTATCCTAACTGAACTTACAGCGCTCTATCAGGAAGAGCTGACAGGATTGCCGGGGCAGTTGAAGGCACCACGGGAATTATATGCCGATCACGTGATGAAAGAGATTGAACGTTTGGCGGGCGAAGATGTGGAAACCAGTTGGAAATACTGGCGAACCTATCTATCCGGTGAATTATCGCCGCTCAATCTTCAAATAGAACGACCTCGTCCACAAGTATCGACCGGGCGGGGGGCTGTTCAGACATTAATCCTGGACCAGAACCTCACAAAAGAAATGCGCCTTATTGCTGAGAGAGAGCACGCCGCTGTATATACAGTTCTTCTCTGTGCATTTCAAACCTTGCTGCATCGGTACAGCGGACAAAACGGCATCCTGGTGGGTTTTCCAAAGATGGGCCGGAATCCTGCCTCAATTCGTACGGTTGGATATTTCGTGAATCAGATGGTCGTACGGTCTGATTTTTCAGAAAACCCCAAATTTACCGCCTTATTGAAGGAAGCTCAAAAATCTATCGAGGAGGGTGCCAGGCATGACTGGTATCCCTTCTCGCAGTTAGTTCAGAATATTCAACCTGCGCGCGACCTCGGCCGCTCTCCGCTAATCCAGGCTGTATTCTCCTGGCAGCAGGCGCCTCCATTGATGTCTAGAGAAGAGGCAGGGGCATTTATTTTAGGGCTGGCAGATCAGTTTGTCGATCTTGGCGGGTTGAGCATGCGCTCGGTTCCTCTCCCATGCCATGTTACGGCTTTTGATATCACGATGCTAGCGGCCGAAATCCCTGATGGACTGGCTGTAACGATTGAGTATGCCACGGATCTATTTGAAGCGGAAACCATCGCTCATCTGGCGGCGTGTTACCACACGCTGCTTAAAGATATCGTCACTTCGCCAGATCAAAAAGTGTCTGATTTGGCCATCTTACCGGAAGCAGAAAGAGTGCGGTTGGTTGAGGAGTGGAACGCGACGGAGGTAAATTATCCGTCTGAAGTCTGCCTGCACCAACTTTTTGAGCAACAGGTTGAACGGGCACCACAGACAACTGCGGTAACGAGCAAGAGCGAAGAACTGACCTACGATCAACTCAATCGTCGGGCCAATCAATTGGCTCATTTTCTTCAGACGCAAGGCGTTGGACCAGACACCCTGGTTGGAGTGTGTCTTGAACCTTCCGCGCAGATGGTTGTCGCCATCTTAGGCGTTCTGAAGGCGGGCGGAGCCTACCTTCCGCTCGATCCAAGCTATCCTCAGGAGCGCCTTGCCTTCATGCTTGCGGATGCTCGTCCGGTGCTTCTGCTCTCCCTTCAGACACTGCGCGGACGTTTGCCTGATAATGGTGAGTCTCTTGTCTGTCTGGACGCGGACGACAATGGGACTCTCAGCCAACCTGACACGAATCCAGGCAGTTTGGCGTCGCCTGACCAATTAGCCTATGTCATTTACACATCCGGATCAACCGGTCAGCCGAAAGGGGCTGCGCTCCCTCATCGCGGTGTGATTAACCTGCTGGCCGATTTTCAACGCCACCAGCCAATTCAGCCGGAGGATGCATGCAGTTGGTGGACGAGTCCCAGTTTCGACGTGTCCGTTTATGAGATTTTCTCTCCGCTGCTCGCAGGCGGCAGTCTGAAGATCATCCCGGCGGAAATACGGCTTAATCCCCAGGTTTTACTGGACTGGCTCCAAACCCATCATATTCGCAGTGCCTACCTGCCCCCATTCCTCCTGGCCGACCTTGTTGAATGGCTGGGCAACCACCCTGGCGCTTCAACGCTACGCCGCTTGTTGGTGGGGGTCGAGCCAATCCCATATCAATTGTTGATCAGTCTGCATGCCCAGATACCCGGTATATGCATGATCAATGGCTATGGTCCAACTGAAACCACCATTTGCAGTACCTTATATGATGTAGGCCTTAATCAATCCTATGTAGGAAACGCGCCGATTGGAAAACCAACCGCCAATACGCAGATTTACCTGTTAGATCAAGAGCTTAGGCCTGTGCCAATCGGGGGGGTAGGGGAAATATTTATTGGCGGGGCGGGCATGGCTCGGGGCTACCACAATCATCCCGAACTCACAGCCGAACGTTTCATTCAATCCCCATTTCGAAAGGGAGAACGCCTGTACCGAACTGGCGATCTGGCGCGTTATCTGCCCGATGGCAACCTGATTTACATAGGCCGAGTAGATGACCAGGTGAAACTCCACGGTGTGCGGATCGAGTTGGGCGAGATCGAAACTGTTCTGCTTCAACATCCTCAGGTCAAACAGGCTGTTGTCCTGCTGCAGGAACTGCCATCTGGTGGTAAGCACCTGATTGCCTACTGTGTGTCCACACAAACAACGCCGCCTACAACTAAGACTCTGCGGTTATTTTTGAGCCAGAAGCTGCCATCCATCATGGTGCCGACAGGATTTGTTATTGTGGATTCTATTCCGCATACCCCGGTTGGAAAAATTGACCGTAAGGCCCTTTCTCTGCCCGATAACCTCGCCTTGAAAAAGCCCGTTGCTGAGCGGATGCCTCAAACAACCAGTGAACGTCTTCTGGTCGCAATCTGGCAGCAGGTACTGCGAATGGAACCAATTGATATCGATGATAATTTTTTTGAGCTTGGTGGAGATTCGATCCTCAGCCTTCAGATAGCCGCGAAAGCAGCAGAAGCAGGTTTAAATATCAGCCCTCAATCTATTTTCCAGGCCCCTTCCATTGCTGGGCTGGCTGCCCTGGCTGATGCAGCTGGTCCCCCACGGAAACGACTCGCG